>JAKZXP010000029.1:0-5452 GCA_047514915.1 Terriglobia bacterium | reverse complement strand
CTGTTGATCTGGGTGATGGGCAAGCCGCTGTTTAGGCTGGCCCAGGTGGCGCCGGCGTCGGTGGTCTTGTAGATGCCGCCATCGTTGCCGACGTAGACGGTATCGGGGTCGTCAGGCTTGAACGCAATCGAGAATTGATCTTCGTGGATGATGCGCTGACCCACCAGGCTCAGCCGGTTCCAGCTCAGTCCGCCATTGGTGGTTTTCCAAAGCTCCACGCCGCCCAGATAGGCCACATTGGCGTCGCGCGGGTCCACAGCCACAAAATTGTCGAAAAAACCGTGTCCGCGACCGTTGGAGTCGAACAGCGAGAGCGGCGCCGGCAGCCCATTCCAGGAGTCCCCGCCGTCCACGCTGCGGTAGACCCCGCGAATCTGCTGGTTCTGGGAACGGACCAGCACGGCGTAAACCACGGCCCCACTGCTGGGTGCTACGGCCAGGCTGATCCGGCCGATCTCCTCGCCAAAGGGCAGCTCCGCCACGCGCCCCCAGGTGTTGCCGCCGTCGTCGGAGCGGTAGACTCCATTCCCCGCGCTTCCCAGGTTGCGCCCCAGAGCGAGGAACATGCGATTGGGGTTGTCGGGATGGATGGCGACGTCGGTGGCCACACCGCCCACCAGCCGGAACCAGCTATCGCCGCCGTCCGTGGAGCGCCACAGTCCCGAGCTGCGCGCCAGGAAAATAGTCTGGGGGTCGTCCGGATGCAGCAAGATGCGAGGCGTGGTTCCGAGACTGAATTGCGGCTTGTTCCGCTCGGAATCCCAGCCGTTGGAGCTGATCCAGGTGGCTCCCCCGTCGTGCGAACGGAGCACTCCGGCGCCGTAGGTGCCCGCGCCATGATCGCCTGTGCCGTAATACAGCGTACCGGTTCGTTCATCCAGCGCCAGCGAACCGCTGACCAGGCTGAGCAAGTTGTCCCCTAAGGACTGCCAGATGATCCCCGCATCGGTCGAGCGCCATACGCCGCCTCCTGCAGCTCCGACGTAAACCGTCTCCGGATTGCGTGAATCCGTGACGATGGTGGTCACCCGGCCGCTGACAATACCTTCAGGGCTGCTCACCTCCGTGGGCCCCAGTAAACTCCACGAGGCCGTGGCTTCGGAAGCTACCGACTCGTTTTGCAGCCGAAATTGCTGTTCCAGCAACTGCCTTTCCAGCAGCGCCTTCTGCAATGCGTCTTCGGGAATCTCACCCGACGGATAGGCTCGCTGGTCGTAAAACCACTGCTTGGAATCGGGCAGAGAGAGGGGCTGTTGTGCGGAGGCAGGAGTCCCCGCCAGCAGAGCGAGGACAACGAGGAGAACCATGGAATTGCGCCCCGGCCCTGTTTTCCTGCAAAAAAATCGCCTCTCTGTTGCTCCGTCAGTTCCGCCGAGCCGCGCCGGCACGTTCGTTCCTGCCGGGCGCAACAGAGAGGCACGTTGAGGAAACGTCTGAACCACTGCTAGGCGAAGCAACTGATGAACCAACAGGTACAAGGATCCAGATCCGTTTTGAATCAATGACTTAGGTCTCCCGACAGGACGGACACATCAAGATTCAGTGTGTCTTCTTGCCCCAGCTACCGGGGCATTCGGCTACAGAGAACAACTACGGTGCGCGCTGGGGACCAGACTGCATGCGCTCCAGCTTTCGGTACAGAGTTTTGCGCTCGATGCCCAGAATTGCTGCGGCACGGCTCTTGTTGCCGCCGGTGGCCTGGAGCACCTTGCGGATGTGCTCCTCTTCCAGAGTATCCAGATCGGCCCAGAGCGAGCGGTCCGATGCCCCGGTCGGCGACGGGGCGCTGGCCGATCCGTAGGTCTCCAGGGCCGCCCGCAGCGCCGGGACCTCCAACACAGGCCCTGGAGACAGAATCACCAACTTTTCCAGCACGTGCCGCAACTGCCGCACGTTACCCGGCCAGGAATACTCCGCCAGCAAGCGCAAGGCACTCTTGTCGAGGCGCATCTGGTGTCCATACATCCCGGCAAATTCGTGAAGGAAGTGCTCGGCGAGCGGCGGTATGTCCTCCCGCCGCTCGCGCAAGGGGGGAAGATGCAGCGCGACCACGTTCAGCCGATACCAGAGGTCTTCGCGGAATCGTCCCTGGGCGACCAAGGAGCGCAGGTCCTGGTTGGTTGCCGCTAGCACCCGCACATCCACCGTCCGGCTGGCGGTGGCTCCTACGGGGCGAACTTCCTTGTCCTGCAGAAAGCGGAGCAAGCGGAGTTGGAAGGCCGGCTCAATTTCCCCGATTTCGTCCAGGAAGACCGAACCGCCGGGGGCGGCTTCCAGCAATCCGGGCCGGTCGCGATCGGCGCCGGTGTAGGCCCCGCGTACCGCACCGAACAACTCGCTCTCCAGCAACGTGGCGGGCAACGCGCCGCAGTCCACCACCACCAGTCGCGCTCGGGCTCGCGGCCCATTCTGGTGGATCAGCCGGGCCACCAGCTCCTTGCCCGTCCCCGTTTCGCCACACAACAGCACGGTGACGTCGGTGTCCGCGATCCGGGCAATAAACTTGTACACTTCGACCATGGCCGGGGACTTGCCTATCACCGGTCCCTGGCTGCCGGGCAAAGTGGCTACCTGCCCGGCCCGATGGTCTTCGGCGGCCCGGAAGGCGCCCCGCACCGACTCCAGCAGGCGGTCCACGGAAAAAGGCTTCGAGAGATACTCGAAGGCCCCGCCCCGCGTGGCTTCAATGACGGTTTCCAGCGACCCTTTGCCCGTCATCAAGATGACGGCGCAGGCGGGATCCAGGGCGCGTGCGCGATGCAGCACATCCAGCCCGGTCTGCTGTTCCAAAAAGATGTCGGTCAGCACCACGGGAAAATTCTCCACGGCCAGACGTTCCAGCGCTTGCTCGGCCGAGGAGGCCTCCGCGACCAAGTACCCCTCGGCTTCCAGCGCTGCCGTCACGGTGATGGCCACAGCGGGTTCATCTTCGATGACGAGAATTTTCTTGCTGCTGTTCATCTGCAAATCCCTGCAGCTCAGTGCCGGTCGCCGTCGCCGTTGGTCAACGGAAGCGCCAGCGTAAATTTCGAGCCGCGGCCCGGCCCGCTCTCCAACAGCACCGTGCCGCCGTGGTGGCTGGCAATTTCTTTCACGATGGAAAGCCCCAGCCCCAACCCCGGCTGCCCAGAGCGCTGGGCGGTTTCGCTGCGATAAAAACGATCGAAGATGCGAGCCTGATCGGCAGCCGCGATTCCGGGGCCCTGATCGCTCACATCCAGGAAGGCCATACCCAAGTCCGCGTTCGCGCGAACCGTCACCTCGACCGCGCTGCCTTCCGGTGAATACTTGATGGCGTTGCTCAGCAGATTATACAGCGCGAATTCGAGCAACTCGGAATCGCCCACGGTCTCCAGTTCCCCGCTGGTCACCGCCCGCACTTGGATGTTCTTGCGTTCGGCCAACGGCTGGGCCCTTTCCCTGGTTCGTTCCACCAAGGACCGAAGCGACACCGATTGACGGCGCAATTCCATTTCACCCGCCGAGAGACGCTCCACGTCCAGAAACCGTTCCACCAGAGTGGCCAGCCGTCGCGACTCGCGGTGGATAAGCTCGGTCAACTGTTGCCGCCGGGCCTCATCCAACGGGTAACGGCTCATGACCTCGCTGGATCCCTGGATGGCAGTGAGAGGCGAGCGCATCTCGTGGGCGACCAGATCCAGGTGGTCCCGGAAGCGCCGGCTGGTCGCGTCGGCGGCCACAAGACGACGCCAGACGGTCAGGTACTGGAAGATGCCGCCGACCAGCAATGGTCCCCACAAGGCCAGGGAGAAGGAGAAGGCGGGCGCGAGCAGCTGCCGGCTGGTGAACAAAACGGAAGGCACGGTGTGCACGGCAACGGCAACGACCGTCAGGGCCACAGCCAGCCAGACGCCCGTGAGCGTCCGCAGCGCCGCTGCCACCATGGCGGCGATGCCCGCCATGATGGCGAGCGACGTTGTCGCGCGCAGCGGCTCGAGGAAGCTGTCGCTCATCAACATGTGGAGAATATGGGCGTGGATTTCCACTCCCGGCATGCCACGGCCCGGACTGGAAAACGGCGTGAACAGGCGGTCGCCTGCGCCCTGCGCCGTCACCCCGAGTAGTACTGCCCGGCCGGCAAAAGTGTCCGGCGTCAGTTCTCCCGTCACTACCTGACCGAGGCTGTAGCGGGGAAAAACTCCCTCGCCACCGGCGTAGTTGATCAGCAGCGCGCGCCGGCGCTCACGCGAAGCAGGAATCATGTGGCTGCTCACCGCCAGCGTGCGCTCGTCTTCGACGACCGGCCCGCTCTGGCCGGTTTGGATGCGCAGCGCTTCCAAAGCAAGCGCCCAGCGCCTCTCCCCCGCCACGGACTTAGCCAGCAGGATCCGCCGGCTGACCCCATCCAGGTCGGGATCCGCATGCACATGCCCGATCGCTGCAGCCGCCTCCGCAAAGGATGGGAGCGGGTGGAGCCAGCGCGCCGGGCGCGGATCGGCAGGATATTCCTTGACCAGTGACTTGACCAAGCCGCCGGCCAGGACCGTCTGCGGGCAAGCCTGCAGGGCGGCAAGCAGCGCTTGGTCCCCTTCCGGGTTGGAGGGCTCGGGAAACAACAGGTCCAGTGCGATCACCTTGGGACGGCCGCTACAAATGCGCGTCAAAGCGGCCGCCACCAGCCTGCGGTCCAGCGGGAGATTCCCGAAGCGCGCCAGGGTTTCGTCATCAATGGCCACAATGGCAATGCGCTCGACACCCGCACTTTGTTCGCCTCGCAGGCGAAACAACAGGTCGGCGGCGTACTGGTTCATTTGTGTTCCGTAGGCGCTCCAGCCCAGCGCGGTGACCGCCAGCAGGCTGAGCATAACCAGCGCCATGAAACCCAGCAGTTGAGATAGAGCCGGCGGTTGGGATAAAGCCCGCGGTTGAGATAAGGAAGGCATGCGAAGGCATGCAGGCTGATGAGGAATCCCCCCAACTCGCCTTCATTGTACCAGAGGCGCCAGCTTGGCAGCCGACACGGGTTTGCCGTGGGGAAAGACTCCCAGACCGCCCAGTCCGGCGAAAGCAGGCGCGGTGGAGACCGGACCTTTCAGGCTGAGCAAGCCAAGCTGAACAGGCAGGGATGCCTATCCCCAAAATCAGGTAGTGGGTCAGTGTCCGGGAAGCCGACTATTCGCCCAACTGAAACCGCGAGGCATTCCTCAAGGTCAATAGCTCGCCTCACCCGAATCGGTCGTGGATAAATCAGGTGGGAACGTAATTCCCCACAATTTTTCCGCCTTGCGTATTTCCACCCCGAGTTCAAAGTTGCCGGTGTTGCTGCGATTCCTCTCGCACCAAACCACTTTACCCATCCCGCTTCGCTTCTCCGAGGGAAGCACGGTGACTGTAACTTCAACTTCCTGATTCACATCCACGGGCTGCTCGCACTCGATTTTGGCGCCGCACTTACTCACCACGAGCGTCCGAGCATCCAGCTCCGGAAAAG
>JAKZXP010000028.1:0-2508 GCA_047514915.1 Terriglobia bacterium | reverse complement strand
GTTCGGTGATGCTGGTCATGTTGCTCGGTCAGTCGCGCATCTTTTTTTCCATGTCGCGCGACGGCCTGTTGCCCCAGTGGGCTGCCAAGGTTCACCCGCGCTTCCGTACACCCTACGTTTCCAGTATCGAGGGCATCTTCGATATAATCATTTTCCCTGGGCAAAGCAAGCCGCTTGCCGCTTTTGGCTCGAATGAAAGCAAATGGGTTAGCTCCTATAGCCAGTGGGACAGGGCCCGGCAGTATCCCATTTCGGGAAAACCCGTCCCGATTTGACCTTCCATCCCACGCCTGGCCGGTGGTGCAGGCGGCGGAGGCGCTTATTCGGGGACTCGCAGTGGCTGGTCAGACGCCAGGAAGTCACGAATGAAAGCGTGCTCGCTATGGTGTATCTGCTCCATCGGACCGAAGAAAGCCACCTGGCCTTCGTGCAGGAACACCACCCGGTCGGCCAGCTTGCGGGCCAGTTGGGTATCGTGGGTCACCACCACCGAGGTCAGCCGGAGCTGACCCTTCAGGCGCTGGATGAGGTCGGCGATATGGAGGGACATCAGCGGATCCACCATCGTGGTGGGTTCGTCGTAAAGGATGGCTTCAGGCTTGGCGGCCAGGGCGCGGGCGATGGCCACCGCGCGCTTCATGCCGGTGCTGAGCTCCGCAGGCATGCGCTCGCGCAGTTCGCCGATGTTCACTAGCTCCAACATGCCCCCCACGATCGTCTCAATATCCTGCTCGGTCAGTTCGGCGCGCTCGCGCAGCGGGAAGGCCACATTCTCAGACACGCTCAGCGAGTCGAACAGGGCCCCGGATTGGAACACCAGCGTCACCCGCTTGTGGATCTCCAGCAGTTCCGGCTCGGTGGCCTCGGTGATGTCCTGGTGGGCCACAAACACCCGGCCCGCGTCCGGCCTCAGGAAACCCATGATGTGCGACAGGGCGACGGACTTGCCGACGCCGCTGCGGCCCAAGATCACCACGGTCTCCCCTGGATCGACCTGAAAGCTGACTTGCTCCAGGACGGGCTGGGTGTCAAAGGTTTTCGAGACCTGGCGGAACTCGATGTAGTGGGGTGTGCTTTCCGGCATCGACTTGCTGGCCTGGCCGCTCGTTTGACTCAGGCGGCGGTGAGCCCGCTTGCTTGGCCATCCCCATTTTCAAACACAATCCTCATTTTCAAACACAATCCTCATTTTTAAACACAATCCTCGGCAATCCAAGGGGCAGCGTGGAGCACAAGCTGCCTGGCTCCGACTTATTGCGGACAGCAGCTGGCTGCAATTTTCTCAGGGGAAGTCGTCGAATCTCGCTGGGAAGGCACAGCGTTCTTCCATAAGTAACTTTTATTCAATAGTTTAGACTCAAGAAATCGATTAAGCTTTAGCATAAGGATCCTAACGAAACCCTCACCGAACCTCTTGACAATCGGATTCCGTTTTATCTAGTATTAGCACTCTTGCGCGCCGAGTGCCAAACCGACGATCCACTTTACTCTGGTTTCCAGGGCCCTGGCCGGACCTGAGTACGGCAGGGCTCACCGGCGTGAGAGCCAGCCAAACAAAACATGGGAGGAAAGGAGTTTCCGGTATGAAGATTCGTCCGCTGCATGACCGCATTCTCATCAAGAGAGTTGCGGAGGAGGAAACGGTGCGCGGCGGCATCATCATTCCTGACTCGGCCAAGGAGAAGCCGCAGGAGGGAGAGGTGATCGCCGTCGGCGATGGAAAGATTCTGGAAAACGGCCAGCGTGTGCCGCTGGATGTGAAGGAAGGCAACCGAATTCTGTTCGGCAAGTACGCGGGATCGGACATCAAGATCGAAGAACAGGACTACCTGATCCTGCGGGAAGACGAGGTTCTCGGCATACTGGCCGACGCGGCAAAGCCTGCGGGCAAACGGAAGTGAAAATTCCATCTGAGGGAGGAGAAGACAGGTTATGGCAAAGCAAGTCGTGCATGGGGAAGCGTCGCGGCAGGCGATACTGCATGGCATCAACATCCTGGCCGACGCGGTAAAGATTACGCTAGGCCCCAAGGGGCGCAACGTTATTCTGGAGAAGAAGTTCGGCTCCCCGACCATCACCAAGGACGGGGTGACGGTGGCCAAGGAAATCGAACTGGAAGACAAGCTGGATAACATGGGCGCGCAGATGGTGCGCGAAGTGGCCTCCAAGACCAGCGACGTGGCCGGCGACGGGACCACCACCGCCACCGTTCTGGCTCAGGCCATCTTCCGCGAGGGGGTCAAGACGGTGGCGGCCGGCGCCAACCCGATGGCTCTGAGGCGCGGCATTGAGAAAGCTGTGGAGGTGGCCGTGGAAGCGATCCGGAAGCTGTCGCAGCCGGTCTCGGGCAGCGCCATCGCCCAGGTGGGCATCATCTCGGCTAACAATGACTCGACTATAGGCAATATCATCGCCGAGGCCATGAAGAAGGTTGGCAAGGACGGGGTGATCACGGTCGAAGAGTCCAAGACGATGGACACGCAGTTGGACGTGGTCGAAGGCATGCAG
>JAKZXP010000027.1:0-7940 GCA_047514915.1 Terriglobia bacterium | reverse complement strand
GCCCACGGTACGCCCCGACCTCGATAAGGCGCCGGACGTTCATGCTGATTTCCTTGCGTAAATCGCCTTCCACACCGCCTTCCTCCTCCAGGAGCTGGCGGATCCGGTTGATCTCTTCCTCATTCAGATCGCCTACTTTCTTAGCCGGGTCCACTTCCGCGCGATGCACAACGGAAAGCGCCCTCGACAGGCCAATTCCGTAAATGTAGGTCAGCCCGTACGGAACCCGCTTCCCTCGGGGCAGATCCACTCCCGCAATGCGCGCCATACCAACCTTCCTTCCTCGAGCAGCGCCTGGCCTCGAGCAGCGCCTGGCTTGCCACAGCGCCTAGCGGCCAGCCTCAACCTTGCCGCTGCTTGTGTTTCGGATTCTCGCAGATCACCCGCACCACCCCATGGCGGCGAATAATCTTGCACTTGTCACACATCTTGCGTACCGAAGCGCGTACCTTCATGCTTCCTCACAAACGGAGATTTCATAGCGCCCTGAGGCGCGCGCGACGCTGTGGCTGGCTTTAGCCAGCCACCCGCGCCTTCTACATCTCCTTGCATACAATGCGCCCACGGGCCGAATCCAGCGGCGACGGCTCCACCCGGACTCGGTCCCCCGGAAGCAGGCGAACAAAGTTTTTGCGCAACTTCCCGGCCACGTGACACAGCAGTTGCCTGTGGTCCTCAAGCGCGACCCGGAACAGCAGGCGGGGCAGTTGCTCCACCACTGTAGCGGCCACCTCCTGCGCGAGTTTGGGCCGACTCATGCAACATTCCTCGCTAGGGGCGCGTCAGGACCCAAGGACCATTGCGGGTCACCGCCACGGTATGCTCAAAATGGGCGGACTGGCCTCCGTCGGCGGTCACCGCCGTCCAACGGTCACTCAATACCCGCGCTTCGCCGGACCCGGTATTGACCATCGGCTCGATGGCCATCACCATCCCCTCGCGCAGGCGCGGCCCCTCGCCCGGGCTGCCGTAGTTGGGCACCTGAGGGTCTTCGTGCAACTTCCGGCCGATGCCGTGGCCGACAAAGTCGCGCACGACCGAATACCCGTTCTCTTCCACGTGGCCCTGCACCGCCGAGCAAACGTCGCCCAGTCGGTTTCCCACACGGACCTGCTGAATCGCCAGATTCAAAGATTCCCGGGTGACCTCCAGCAACCGTTCCAGGTCGGGGGAAATCGGGCCCACCGGGATGGTCACCGCCGAATCCCCGTAATAGCCATCCAACTCCACTCCGATATCCACCTTGAGAATATCGCCTTCGCGCAACGAGAGGTCGCGGGATGGGATTCCGTGCACGATCTCATTGTTAATCGAGGTACACAGTACGCAAGGGTAGCCATAGTAACCTTTGAACGCCGCCCGTGCGCCGGCCTCCTGGATCCTCCGTTCCGCCGTACGTTCCAGCTCCGCCGTCGAGACCCCCGGCTGAACCATCTCCCTCAGTTCCCCGAGAATCTGCCCGACTAACAAGCCGCTGCAGCGCATCTTTTCCAGTTCCGCCGCTGACTTGCAAAGAATCATCGCGCGCCGGCACAGCCTTCGCGTTCCAGGATTCGAAACAGCGCGTCGCTGATGGTCGCCGGGTCCGGATTGGCGTCTACTTCAAAGAAGCTGCTCCGCCTGCGATAAAAACCCACCAACGGCCGGGTCAGTGCCTCGTAGGCCGCCAGGCGCTCACGCCTCACATGCTCCTGATCATCAGGCCGCTGGACCAGTGCGGTGCCGTCCAAGTCACAGAACCCTTCACGCGCCGGAGGTTGCAGAAATACGTTATAGGTTCTGCCGCATTGAGGGCAGGTACGGCGGCCCGTGAGTCGTTCAATCAATCTACTGTACTCCACCAGCATATGAATGACAACCGGTCCCTGGCGCGCGCCACCCAGCATCTGGTCCAAAGCCCGTGCCTGAGCCACTGTCCTGGGAAACCCGTCCAGCACCCAGCCGGTTGCGCAATCCTGCTGGGCCAGACGCTCGGCGACCATCGCATTCACCAGTTCGTCGGACACCAGATCCCCGGCTGCCACAATGGGGCTGGCTTGCTGTCCCCTACTGGTGTTCCGCTCCAGTTCGTCGCGCAGCATGTCGCCGGTGGCCAAGTGCGGTACACCCAGCCGCTGGGCCACGGCCACGGCCTGAGTTCCCTTGCCCGCCCCCGGCGGACCCAGGAAAACCACCGTCCGACAAGCCTTCGGTTGCGACCCGCTGCCGGTCCCCAAGCCTGGATCTGGAATCGCCATGGGTGAGCTTACCCTCGCCGCCCCCGGATCCGCCCGCTCTTGGGTGCAAACCCTTCGTAATGGCGCATGATCAACTGCGCCTCAACCTGGTTGACAGTGTCCATGGCCACCCCGACCACAATCAGCAGCGATGTTCCTCCAAAGTAAAACGTCACGCCCAGCCCTTGCAGAATTAACGTGTGGAAGTTCTCGTCAAACCACGAGCCGATCCAGGGCAGGTGGTGAAGTCGGATGCCCCCGATCATAAAATCCGGAATCAGCGAGATCAGCGCCAAATACAGACCCCCCACAAAGGTCAGGTGGGTCAGGATGCGGTTCAGATACTCGGCGGTGTGCTTGCCCGGACGGATACCAGGAATGAAGCCGCCGTATTTGCGCATGTTGTCGGCCACTTCGGTCGGGTTGAAGATGATGGAGACGTAAAAGTAAGAAAAGAAGAGAATCCCGACGCCGTACATCAGTGTATACAGCGGCTCGTTCCACTGCATGGCCTCAAACAACCTCGCGAATCCGCCGGCAATCTGCTTGACCATCGGGGATTCGATTTCCCGAGGGTCGACCAAGAGCCCCAAAGTCTGCGGGAAGGCCAGCACTGAGCTCGCGAAAATCACCGGGATCACCCCGCCGGTATTGACTTTCAGTGGCATGTGGGTGGACTGCCCACCCATGACGCGGCGCCCGACTACTCGCCGGGCGTACTGCACCGGAATCCGCCGCTCGCCGCGCTCCACCAGAACGATGAAGGCCACGATCATTACCATCACTCCCACTAACACCAGCGCCTGCAGGAGGCTCCACTCCTGGGTCACCACCACCTTCTCGAAAAGCTCCCGGATTGCGGATGGCAGGCCAACGACGATACCAGCAAAGATAATCAGCGACATTCCGTTGCCGATGCCACGGGCGGAGATCTGCTCACCCAGCCACATGATAAACGCCGTCCCAGTGGTCAGCGTGATCACGGTCATCACGACAAAGCCGGGGCCAGGGTCGATGACAAAGCCCTGCGCGGCGCCGGGCGAGGGACGCTGCAACGTCACGGCGATGCCGAAGGACTGCACCATCGCCAACAGCACCGTCAGGTAGCGCGTATACTGCGTGATCTTGCGCCGCCCCAGCTCCCCTTCCTTCTGCAGCTTCTCCAGATAAGGCCAGACCACGGTCAACAACTGCAGGATAATGGAGGAGGTGATGTAGGGCATGATGCCCAGGGCAAAGATGGTGAGCCGACGGAAGTTCCCCCCGCTGAAAACGTCCAGGAAGCCGAAGATGGTGCCGCGATTCTGCTCGAAGAACTGCTCCAGCATCTGCCAATTGACGCCTGGCGTAGGAATGTGCGCGCCAATGCGGTAGACGGCCAGCAGCGCCAGGGTGAACAATACGCGCCGCCGCAGCTCGGGAATGATGAAGATGTTCTGGATTGATCGAAGCATGCCTTCCGCCCGGGCCTACTTTGCCGGAATCACCTCCGCCCGGCCGCCTGCAGCTTCAATTTTTGTTTGGGCACTGGCGCTGAAATGGTGTGCGCGGACTGTGACTGCGCGCCCAAGCTCTCCCTGGCCCAGCACACGGAGACCGTCGCGGAGCCGACAGATGACGCCGCGCTCCAGTAATAGATCCGGGGTAATGGTCTCGGCATCTGCCACCCTGCTCAGCGCCTCCAGGTTGATCACTGCAAACCGTTTCTTGAACAGATTGTGAAACCCGCGCTTCGGCACGCGCCGGTGCAGCGGCATCTGGCCGCCCTCGAAACCCCTCTTCTGGCTGTAGCCGCTGCGCGAGCGCTGCCCCTTCTCGCCCCGGCCAGCCGTCTTGCCCAAGCCCGATCCCATGCCGCGGCCTACCCGTTTCGGTTTGCGAACCTGCCCCCGGGGCGGCCGCAACTGACTAAGATTCATGTCCCTGCTCCAGCACTTCCACCAGATGCTGCACCTTGAAGATCATGCCACGCACGCCGGGCGTATCCGGACGCTCGACCACTTGGTGTAGACGCCTGAACCCCAGACCCCGCAAAACTTCCCTCTGCTTCTGCGGACAACCAATGCCGCTGCGGATTTGCCGAATCTGGATCTTGTTGGTTTTCGTCCTCTTCCTAGCCATTTCCTGTCATACCAACCCCGCGCCCCCTACAAATCCTCAACCGCCTTGCCGCGCGCTCGTGCCACTTCCTCGCGGTCCCGCAGTTGGCCTAGCGCATCCATGGTGGCCTTGATGACGTTATGCGGGTTGGCCGAGCGGATGGACTTGGTTAACACGTTGGCAATTCCCGCAGCCTGGATGACCGCGCGCACGGGACCACCGGCAATCACCCCGGTACCTTCCGACGCCGGTTTCAGTAATACCAGCCCCGCACCGAAGCGGCCCAACACCGCGTGGGGAATCGTCGTTTTCACCATGTGCACCTTCGTCAGGTTCTTCTTGGCGGCCTCGATCCCTTTGCGAATTGCTGCCGGCACCTCGCGGGCCTTACCGGTGCCATAGCCGACAACGTTCTGCTCGGGATCGCCGACCACCACCAGAGCGCGAAAACTCATGTTCTTTCCGCCCTTGACCACCTTGGTCACCCGGTTGATGGAGACCACCTGGTCTTTCAGGTTCAGCGACGCCGGGTCGATACGTTTCACGCCAGTCACAATCAAATCCGTTTCCTTCCTCAGGAGTCCGCAGCTCCCTGCCTGGGGCACCCGCGTGCCTTCAGACACGGCCGTGACACCGTTCAGAACGTCAGCCCGGCCTCGCGGGCGGCCTCGGCCAGAGCCTTGACCCGCCCGTGGTACTTGTAGCCGCCGCGATCGAAGACCACTCGGGCAATGCCCTTGGCAAGCGCCCGCTCGGCTACCAGCTTGCCCACATCCCGTGCGCCGGCAACGTTGCCACCGTTGCCGCTGTCCTTCTCAAGTGAGCCGGCAGCCACCAAGGTATGGCCCCGGCTGTCGTCGACCACCTGCGCGTAGATGTGTTTCAGCGAACGGAACACATTCAGCCGCGGGCGCGCGCTGCTGCCGCGCAGGCGCTTCCGCAGCCGCTGGTGAACCCTCTCCCGCGCCAGATTCCTGGAAACTCGCTCGATCATCTTTACTTCGCGCCTGCTTTGCCTACTTTTTTCTTCAGCTTCTCCCCAACGTACCGTACACCCTTGTGCTTGTAAGGATCGGGTGGACGCAGGCGGCGGATGTTGGCAGCCACCTGGCCCACTTTCTGCTTGTCAATCCCGCTGACCGCCAGCCGGGTTTGGCGCTCCACGGTGAGATGGACGCCGTCCGGCAGGGGAAACTCGATCGGACGCGAATAACCCAGGTTGAAGACGACCACCCGGTCCTTGACTTCCGCACGATAGCCGATGCCGACAATCTCTAGGTCTTTCTGAAAGCCTGTGTTCACCCCGATGACCGCGTTGGCCAACAGGCTGCGAGCCAAGCCGTGCATGGCGGCGTAGGAGTCGTCCTCTCTCTTTGCCACCAGCGTCGAATCTTCGAGTTCGAACCGGATTCCTGGAGGCAGCGCCGTGTTCAGTTCTCCCTTCGGTCCCTCGACTAGGACGCTGCCGGCCTGAATCTGAACCCGCACGCCCTCGGGGATCGGGATGGGTTTGTTTCCTACACGCGACATTGCCCTGTTCCTCGACCACCGGGCCAGGCACGTTTCCTTAGTCCCGTTTCCCGGCTGGCAATTACCAGACTTCGCACAACACTTCTCCGCCGACGCCCTGATGGCGGGCAGCACGGCCGGTCATCACGCCGCGCGGCGTGGTCAGAATATTGATCCCCAGCCCGCCCAAGACCCGCGGCACCTCTCGCCCGCCTACGTACACACGTCGACTCGGACGCGAAACCCGCTGGATGGTGGAAATCACCGGTTGGTTCTCCGCGCCGTACTTCAACCGCACCTCCAGTCGCTTATGCACACCCTCCTCGATCATCCGATAGCCGGTGATGTACCCTTCTTCCTTTAGGACACGGGCCACCTCCAGCTTGAGCCCGGAAGCCGGCACCTCCACAGACTTATGCCTGGCCTGCAGCCCGTTACGGATCCGCGTCAGAAAATCCCCAATGGAATCAGTATGGCTCATATGCCGTCACCAGCTGGACTTGGCCACCCCGGGAATTTCGCCTTGCAGGGCCAAACCGCGAAAGCACAATCGGCAAAGCTGGAACTTCCGCAGGTAGGCGCGGGGCCGGCCACACAAGCGGCACCGGTTGCGGTGCCGCGCCCGGAACTTCGGTTTCCTCAGGTCCTTTACGATCTTGGCAGTGGTTGCCATTCTGCGACCTCGACCATCTAGATTCAGCTAACTCTGAAACGGCATGCCCATGTGGCGCAGCAGCGCTCGTCCTTCTTCGTCGCTGCGCGCGGTAGTCACAATGGTGACGTTCATCCCTCTGGTTTTGTCCACCTTGGCGTAGTCAATTTCGGGGAAGACAAGCTGGTCCCGGAGCCCCAGAGTGTAGTTTCCCCGCCCATCAAAGGAGCGCATCGAAACGCCCCGGAAGTCGCGGACGCGAGCCAGGGCGATGTTCACCAGCCGATCGAGGAACTCGTACATGCGATCGCCGCGCAGCGTCACGCAGGCGCCTATGGGCATACCGGCTCGCAGGCGGAATACGGCGATGGACTTCCTGGCCCGTGTCACGATTGGCTTCTGTCCCGTGATCTGCCTCAGTTCCACCGACGCGCCGTCCAGCAGCTTGATGTTCTGAGTGGCTTCGCCTACTCCCACATTCACCACGATCTTTTCCAGTCGCGGGACTGCCATCGAGTTCGTGTAGTTGAACTCCTTTTGCAGCGCCGGAATGACCTGCTTCTGGAACCGCTGTTTAAGTCTGCTGGGCATCGGGCTCAGCCTCTATTTCTCCATGACGGTGCCGCACTTGCGGCAGACGCGCACGGAGCGCAGCCGCCGTCCCTGCTGGTCCCGCTCCTCGCGGAATCCGATTCGACGTGGGGCGTTGCAGGTGGGACACACCAGTTGCACATTGGAGATGGCAATGGAAGCCTCCCGCTCGGCAATCCCCCCCTTGATCTGCTTGGCGGGATTGGGCCGCGTATGCTTCTTCACCATCATGACGTGCTCCACCAGCACTCGATGCTTATCGGGGAGGATCTGCAGTACGCGGCCGACCTTGCCTTTGTCGCGTCCGCTGATCACCTTCACCGTGTCCTCCCTGCGGATGATGGCTGGCATCAGAGCACCTCCGGCGCCAGCGAAACAATCTTGGCAAACTTTTTCTCGCGGAGCTCCCGGGCCACCGGCCCGAAAACGCGCGTACCAATCGGCTCATGAACATCGTTGATCAGCACCGCTGCGTTCTCGTCAAATCGGATGTAGGTGCCATCCCGGCGGCGATGTTCCTTGCGCATGCGAACCACCACAGCTTTAACGACCGTGCCCTTCTTGATATTGCTAGCCGGGGCCGCCTCTTTCACCGATGCCGTAATCACCTCTCCCAGCCCGGCGCGGCTGCCCACGGATCCCCCCAAGGGCAAGATGCAAGAGATTTTCCGGGCACCGGAATTGTCGGCCACCTGAAGCATAGTTCGCATGCCGATCATTGCTCAGATTCCTCTGCGGCCGGCTCCGGGATTTCGGGGCCACCCGGCAGCTCGGCCGGCTCAACCAAGCCCACTCCCCTGGCTCGCCTCAGCACCTCAGCCAGCCGCCAGCGTTTCAGGCGGCTGAGCGGTCGCGATTCGACGATCCGCACC
>JAKZXP010000026.1:0-2756 GCA_047514915.1 Terriglobia bacterium | reverse complement strand
GTGCTGCCCTCGGTGCGCGGCTCCTCGGAGGTGTACGGGGAAAGCGATCCGGAATGGTTTGGAGCGCCCATTCCCGTCGCTGGCATTGGCGGCGATCAGCAAACGGCGCTGTTCGGTCAGGCTTGCTTCCGGCCCGGCATGGCGAAAAACACCTACGGCACCGGCACGTTCCTGCTGCTGCACACCGGCAGCCAGCCGGTGCCGTCCCGGCACCGGCTGGTTTCCACCGTAGCCTGCTCCCCGGCAGGCCAGCGTGCCTATGCATTGGAAGGCAGCGTGTTCATGGCGGGCGCGGCACTGGATTGGATGCGCGACACGCTGCGGCTGTTTCCCGACGCGGCTGCCAGCGAGGGGCTGGCGGAGTCGGTCGTCTCCAGCGGCGGCGTCTACGTGGTACCGGCGTTTGTGGGTCTGGGAGCGCCTTACTGGGACCCGCACGCTCGCGGGGCCATCCTGGGCCTTTCGCGCGGCACCACCGCCGCCCACATCGCACGCGCCACGCTGGAGTCCATCGCCTACCAGACCCGGGACCTCGTAGAGGCCATGCAGCGCGACGCGCAGGTCGAAATCCGCGAACTGCGGGTGGATGGCGCCGCAGCCCGCAACGACTTCCTGCTCCAGTTTCAGGCTGACCTGCTCGGCGCCAGCGTCGTTCGCCCCGCCTACACTGAAACCACCGCGCTGGGCGCCGCCTACCTGGCCGGCCTGGCGGTGGGCGTCTGGAAAACCACTGACGAACTGGAAACGCTATGGAAGCAGGAACGCGTCTTTGATCCGCGCCTGGACCCGGCGCGGCGCGAGGAACTCTACACCGGCTGGAAGCAAGCCGTCGCCCGCGTACTGTCCAGCGGTTAGTGTGAGCCGCTCAGAAAAAAGCCGGTCACGCTATTAACGCCCGACACGCCAGGCCAGGATGCCTACCAGCACCAGCTTGATCAGGTCCAGGAAGCTATAAGCGGCATGGAGCCTGCCGAAAGCGGCCATTTGCGGGGGAGGCGGGCTGCGGGGAACAAAATCCAGGGTTCGTCCCAGGCTGGTGAGGGCCGGAGTAATGACGCCCAGCATCACCACTACCAGCACCAGCAGGAGGCCGGCGAGGGTGAGGTTGGCCGGGGTGCGCGGCGTTTGTCTTAGCAACAGTACTAGCACGGCCGCGCCCAACACCAGTTGCAGAGCGCCCCACAGCTGGAACAACCAGCGGTTGAACTCCGAAGCCAGGTGCCGCAAGACCGGGCGTCGCGCGGCTTCCGGAACGGAGAGCCGCGCCGCCTCCGCCTCCGGCGTAGAGCGGCTGAGCACGCGGTCCACGTTGCGGAAGCTGACCGTGGCCACCAGCCAGATCAGCAACGTGCTCCCCATCCAGGCCCCCAGAAGCAACAGGATCGGTTTGGTCGGCACCTGCGTTTTCCCGGCCCAAGCGGCTCAGAAGAATAAGTACTTCCGCCAGGCGGCGTCGGACCTGCCCATCTGGCGCATCAGATGGCGGCTGGTATGCAGGGTGAAGGAGCGTGGGCGGCCGCTGAGCCTCATGCCGGCTTCCTCCGGCAGGCGGTCGCCTTTCTGGTTGTTGCAGGGATGGCAGCAGGCCACCAGATTCTCCCAACTGGATTCGCCGCCCCGCGAGCGCGGAACGATGTGGTCTAGCGTCAATTCCGAGGCTGGAAAGGCCCCGCCGCAGAACTGGCAGGTGTTGCGGTCCCGCATCAGGATGTTCTTGCGTGACAGAGCCCGGCCCTGGAAAGGGATGCGCCTGTATCCCAATAGACGGATCACCGAGGGCACACGTACCCTGCGCGACGGGGAGTGAAAGTAAGCCCGGCTTTCCTCCTCAGCGGAGGCAACCCTTTTCAGGATCAGCACTACGGCACGGCGAGCGGCACAGACGTTGATGGGCTCGTAGGTGGCATTGAGAACCAGAACAGGAATGTGCAGCTCGCTCATTGAAAATGGTTCAATTTTTCGCTTTGGAGTTGGGAAGGCGAAAGGCGAAGGCTGCAACTGGCAGGCGTGGATCAAGCCCCGACCAGCGGGGCCTCAGACTTCGGAAATCCAGGACCTGCGTCATGACTCGGCCGTTTCTCCCAGCTTCCTAAGAATCATAGCAGGAACGCCCCTTGGCGCTCAAGAGCAACAACCAGGCCCCGCAGCGAACACCCACCAGGAAGCTACTTGCCGGTGTGTGGCAGCCCAAGAGTCATTCTGAGGCCAGCGCGCGGCGGCGATCCTCGGCATAGGCAGCAAGATGACGGTTGGCGGAGACGATGGTCTCCAGGGCGTCGGCGACGCCCGTCAGGGCGGGACCAGGAATCACCACGTACAACTCATCCTCGCTCAACCCGGTGTACACCCGGTTCCCGATGCAGCCCAGGCTGGTGACCGCGCCGCCTGTAGAGAGCGCGGCAGGCAGCGCCATGCAGGTGGGCCGTCCCAGCGCCGGCAGCGAAGAGTTCGCGCCGGCACGCGCCGCCGCTTCGTTGAGCAACATGGCAGCCGCCGGCCGGCAGGCGAACAGGACCACCTGGGGTGCCACAGGCGCGTCGGCCAGCGGCGAATAGACCACCGCCGCCGGCGTCCGGGGCAAACGCGGAATCCCCGGAACCTCGTCCGGGCTCAGGTAGCCTACCGATGTCATCAGGCCCAGCGTTTCGTCCAGTTCCCGAGCGCGCTCGGGCGGAAGTGGGACGTTATGGGTGTAGCTACCCACCGCACAGTTGTAATGGTCCGCCGGGACCGTGTAAAAGGTGCGCCCCCCGGCA
>JAKZXP010000025.1:0-4573 GCA_047514915.1 Terriglobia bacterium | reverse complement strand
ATGCCGAGGAGGGCTTTGCAGGCCGCAAGCCGATTGACAGGCAATGGATCGAGGGGCAGCGAACAGAAGGCAAAGCTCGGCCGAACTGAGCCGGCGAGTCGCAGTGAGCTGGCGGCGTTAGGAACCGCGTAAGAGGAGGCGAAGCAAACGACCATGCGCACCCAATGGGTTCAGAAACGGATGGGTCAGGAATGCGTCACGCAAATGCACTACGCCCGTCAGGGCCGGATCACCGAGGAGATGGCCTATGTGGCTCGACGGGAACAGCTCACTGCAGAGTTGGTGCTGGAGGAAGTGGGGCGCGGTCGCATGATCATCCCGGCCAACATCCACCACACCAACCTGGAGCCGATGTGCATTGGGGTAGCCGCCCGCTGCAAGATCAACTCCAACATCGGCAACTCCGCAGTCACTTCCGAGATTGAGGCAGAGCTGGAAAAGCTGCGGGTGTCGGCAAAGTACGGCGCCGATACGGTGATGGACCTGTCTACCGGGGGTGACATTCCGCGCATCCGCGAAGCGATTGTTCGCAACTCGCCGCTTCCCATCGGCACCGTGCCGATTTACGAAGCGGTCACCCGCGTGCGCCGGATCGAGGATCTGACCGCCGAGCTGCTGCTAGAAGTGATCGAGGAACAGGCCGAGCAGGGTGTGGACTATATGACCATCCACGCCGGCGTCTTACGTGAGTACATCCCGCTGACCCGCAAGCGCATCACCGGGATCGTCAGCCGCGGAGGTGCCATCCTGGCGCAGTGGATGGCCGCCCATAACCGGCAAAATCCTCTGTATGAGCGCTTCGAGGAGATCTGCAAGATTTTCCGTAAGCACGATGTGAGTTTCTCCCTCGGCGACGGGCTGCGGCCCGGCTGTCTGGCGGACGCCAGCGACCAGGCCCAATTTGCCGAATTGAAGACCCTGGGCGAACTGACCCGCAAGGCCTGGGAGTACGACGTGCAAGTGATGATCGAGGGACCGGGGCACATCCCGATGGACCAGATCGAGCTCCAGATGCAGAAGGAGATCGAGCTGTGCTCCGAAGCCCCCTTCTACACGCTGGGGCCGCTGGTGACCGACATCGCCCCCGGCTACGATCACATCACTTCGGCCATCGGGGCGGCGATGATCGGCTGGCATGGAGCCTCCATGCTGTGCTACGTCACCCCGAAGGAGCATCTGGGGCTGCCGAATGCCGATGATGTGCGGCAGGGACTCATCGCCTACAAAATTGCCGCGCACGCCGCCGATGTGGCGCGGCACAGGCCCGGCGCTCGCGATCGCGATGACGCCCTCAGTTACGCGCGCTTCCTGTTTGACTGGAATCGCCAGTTTCAGCTCTCCCTGGACCCGGAAACCGCCCGCGCCATGCATGATGAGACGCTGCTCGACGACTATTACAAGGACGCCCACTTTTGTTCCATGTGTGGTCCTCAGTTCTGCTCGATGAACATCACCCAAACCATGGACAAGTATCTGGGTCTGGACCAGAACGAGCGGCAGCAGCAGTACGAGGAGTTGCTGGCCAAAGTAGGAAGAACATAACGCCAGGAAGAACATCGCGCCAGGAGGCCGCGCGTCCATCGTTTGTCCCCATCCTTCCTAGAAGCCCTGTTGCACCTGATGCAGGTTCAACCTCGGGACCGCATCCTGGAGCTGGAGTGTGGCCAGGGAGAGATTAGTGTCGTCCTGGCGTCACGGGCGCCCGAGGGCATGGTGGTGGCCATGGATTCTTCCCCGGATCGGGTGCGTCAGGCGCGCGTCCGGGGCGGCAATCTGGACAATGTGATGTTCCTGCCGGGCGGCGCTGCGGAAATTCCCTGGAAAGAGGGTTTTTTTTCCAAAGCCCTCAGCCACGCTTTCCCCGTGGACGTGCCCTTTGACCTACACGACGTGCTGCGGGTGCTGACCCCAGAAGGGTTGTTTTATCTGATGGCCGAGCCGCATCCGCACTCAAACGATGTCCCTGTTGAGCCAGCTACTATAGAAGAACGGGTGGAGGAATGGGTGGGACGTTTGGGGGCGGCGGGATTTGGCGTGATCCAAGAGCACCGCCTGCCGGAAAATCGCTCTCTGCTGGTGGGGAAAAAGCCGGCTTGATCCTAACCCCTTAGTCCCTGGCGGCTGGTACTTCTGTGCCGCGGCGCTCGGCCTTGCGGCGAAGCAGATCCAGGTCGGCCCCGCGAAACAGGGCCTCGAAGTCCATTCCCTTCTGGAAGATTTCCGTTCCGGCGCTGAAGCTCAGCGGAATGTGCCCTTCGGCGGCCTGAGCATTGAGTGCGCTCACTTGTTCTTCCACGCGGCGAATGACCACCTCCGCGCCGGCGCGTGTCGTCTCAGCCAGCAGCAACACAAACTCGTCGCCCCCATACCGGGCCGTCACATCGGAGCCGCGCGTGGTACCCTGCAGGACGTGGGCAAATCTGGCCAGCGCCAGATCGCCGGCGATATGCCCGAACTTGTTGTTCAGCTCCTGGAAGCGGTCCAGATCCATGACCACCAGTGCCAGCGGTTCCCCTGTGCGCTCCGCCCGATTCATGTAATGGGTGGCGGATTCCATCAGCGCAGCCCGGTTGAAGACGCCGGTGAGCCGGTCGCGAAGGGCCTGCTCGGTGCGCAGGTGGCGCTGCAGCATCTCCGCCATCATTTGGAGCTGAGCGACCTGGGCGCGCTTGGTCAGATCCTGGGCCAGCCAGGCCAGCAATAACAGCAGGGTTAGCGCGGCGAAGAACATCGCGCTGGGGATTCGGATGTACTCCAGCTGCAGTTGCCCGCGGTCCAATACCACGGAAATCAGCATGCCGAACAGAGCCGCGCCTAACGCGGTCGCCAGGCCCAGTTCCCAAGGGCCGCGACGTTCCATGTGTCGCAACCGTTGTCGTAATTCCTCGGAGAGATCGCCCTGTCCGGGCTGGAGTTGTGGTGCAGGCACGACGATGAATGCTACCAAGCGGGGGTTGCGTCTGCCAAGAAAAAATGGTACTCGTCACCGTCCGGCCACTGGCCGCCACTGGTCTGCCGGTTCCGTTCCTCATATTCTCAGGACGCGTTCGATTTCATGGACACCGCTCACGCGCCGGATAGCTCCCACAATCCGATCCAGGTGCCTGGTGTCGACGACCTCAATCGTAACGTCAATGGTGGCCTTGCCCTCGGCCGGGTGACCTTTCGCCCCAATATCCCGGATATTGGTATTATCCTCGGCGATCACCGAGGTCAGGTCCCGCACCATGCCCGGACGGTCTTCCACGTAGATCATCAGCTTGACAGGATACGCGGCGTCGAGATGGGCGCCGCCAGCCCATTCCACTTCGATCTGGCGCTCCCGTTCGTAGAACAGGTTGGCCACATTGGAACAGGCCTTGGAATGCACGGCAATGCCCTTGCCGCGAGTGACGTACCCTACAATCTCTTCGCCCAGGATGGGATTGCAGCACTTGGCGCGATACACCAGCAGGTCCTCGGCCCCGCGGACGACAATGGGTTCTGCTTCGGAGCGGGCTGTTGCTTGCGCTTTCCTGACAGTCGGCGGTCTGCCCATCTCCTCCGGCGACCGTTCTTGCAAGGGCTCGGGGGCCAGCCTGGCCAGTACTTGGCGGGCTGAGTATTTGCCAAAGCCGATTGCGGCCACCAAATCGTCCGCCTTGTTGTAGCCACACTCCTGTGCGACCTTCTGGTAGGTCTCCTCACTGACCTTCTTGAGGCTTACCTCGTACTTGCGGGCTTCTTTTTCTAGCAGGCGCTGGCCGATTTCGATGGCCCGCTCGCGCTGGATGATGTTCAGCCAGTGGCGGATTTTGTTGCGGGCCTTGGAGGTTTCGACAAAGCTCAGCCAGTCGCGGCTGGGAGTGCGCCCCTGTTGGGTGAGAATTTCTACGATATCACCGTTGTGCAATTTGTAGCGGAGCGGGACGATGCGCCCGTTGACCTTAGCTCCGATGCAGGAGTGGCCGACCTCGGTGTGGATCGTGTAGGCAAAATCCAGCGGGGTCGCCTCGCGGGGCAGAGCAACCACCTTGCCGCGCGGTGTGAAAGTGTAAACCTCTTCCGGGTACAGGTCAATTTTCAGCGTCGAGAGAAATTCTCTGGGATCCTGCATCTCGCGAGCCCACTCCACCAACTGGCGGAGCCAGGCGACGCGCTGGTCTTCGCTCCCGCCGCCGCGCGCCGTCTGCGTGTCCTTGCCGGGGGAGACTTTCCCCTCCTTGTACTTCCAGTGGGCGGCAATCCCCAGTTCGGCGCCCCGGTGCATCTCGTGGGTGCGGATCTGCACCTCGAAGGTCTGGCCGGTTTCCGTGATCACCGAGGTGTGGAGTGATTGGTACAGGTTCTGCCGGGGCATGGCAATGAAGTCCTTGATTCGCCCCGGCACCGGCCGCCACAGGTGGTGGATGACGCCGAGCGCGCCGTAACAGTCCTTGACCGACTCGGTGAGGAGACGCACGGCCGTCAGGTCATACACCTGATCCAGGCTGATGCGCTGCCGACGCAGTTTTTGATGGATGCTGTAACTCCGCTTGATGCGCCCTTCCACCACCGCCAGCATCCACTTGGAGCGCTTATGCACCAGCTTCCG
>JAKZXP010000024.1:0-5266 GCA_047514915.1 Terriglobia bacterium | reverse complement strand
TGAGCTTTGTTCCCATCCTGTCTTTCCGCCTTTGTTTTGCTCGTCGAGCCAGCGTTTCAGCGGGGCGAAGTAATCAAGGATGGCCGTGGCGTCCATCTCCCTTTGTCCGGTGAGCGCCTCCAGGGCGTCGGGCCAGGGACGGCTCTGGCCCAGGGCGAGCATGTTGCGGAGCTTCTGGCCCGCTGCCTTGTTGTTGTAGATGGAGCAGCGGTGCAGGGGCCCCTCGTAGCCGGCCTCGCGGCACAGTGCGCGGTGAAACTGGAACTGGAGGATGGTGGCCAGAAAGTAGCGGGTGTAGGGAACGTTGGCGGGAATGTGGTACTTGGCTCCGGGGTCGAAGTTGGCTTCGCTGCGCGGCACCGGGGGCGCGATGCCCTGATAGCGTTTCCTTAGCTCCCACCAGGCGGTGTTGTAGTCAGCGGGGCGGATGTCGCCCGAAAAGACCTTCCAGCGCCACTGGTCTATCAGCAGGCCGAAGGGGAGGAAGGCAATCTTCTCCAGGGCCAGCTTCGTTAGCAGTCCAAGGTCAGCACGCTGGTCTGGCACCTTATCCAGCAACCCAATCTGTTTCAGGTACGACGGTGTGATGGACAGGGAGATGGCGTCGCCGACGGCTTCGTGGAAGCCGTCGTGGGCGCCGTCGCGGTAGAGCATCGGTAGCTGCCGGTAGGCGCGCTGGTAAAAGTTGTGCCCCAGCTCGTGATGGATGGTGTAAAAGTCCTCGGCGACAATCTCGATGCACATCTTGATGCGCAGGTCCTGGTCGAAATCAATGTCCCAGGCGCTGGCATGGCAGACCACGTCGCGGTCGGCCGGCTTGGTGAACAGCGAGCGCTGCCAGAAGGTCTCGGGCAGCGGCTCGAAGCCCAGCGAAAGGAAGAAACGCTCGCCGTAGCGGACCATCTCCCGCTCGTCCACCTTCTTGGCGCGCAGCAGGGCCGTCAGGTCGAAGCCAGGGTCACTCTGCTTGGGTGCCACCAGCGGGTAGATGTTGCTCCATTCCTGGAACCACATGTTGCCGAGCAGGTGCGCTGGGATCAGGCCATCCTCGGGAACCAGGTCGCTGCCATACTGGCTGGCCAGCGAGGCGCGGACGTGGGCATGCAGCGCTTCATAGAGGGGCCGGACCTGCTGCCAAAGCCGCTCAACCTCCGCGGTAAACTCGTCCGGGGGCATGTCGTACTTGGAGCGCCACAGCACGCCCAGGTCGGCGAAGCCCAGTTCACGCGCGCCCTGGTTGGCTAGTTCCGCCAGGCGCTGGTAGCGGGGGCGCATCGGGGGTGAGATGGTCCGCCAGCCGACCCAGACCTTGCGCAGCTTCTCCGCGTCGCGGCTGTTGGCCAGGATGCGTCGCATCTGGTTCAGGTCGAGACAATCGCCTTGTTTCCCTTCGCCTTGATTCCCTTCGGGGCAATAGCGCCCTTTTCCGTAATCGCTCTCCAGCGAGGCAGCGATGTCAGTCAGCTCCTTCTGCTGGGCCGGGACGTTGGGGGCCATCAGCGTCAGTGACAGCTTGAGCAGTTTCAACCTGCGGGCCACGTCGTCGGCCTCACTTTGAGAACGCACCAATCCGTCGAAGCGAGTGGCGGCGTGGGCCAGTTCTGTGGTGGCGGCGAGGACGTCCTTGTGAGCGGCGGCGGCCAACCGCTCGGTGTCCTCGGTGATGAAGTTGGCCTGCACCCAGGAGGCTCGCGAGCCCTTGACCCAAAGCTCGAGTAGGCGACCCTCCGCCTGCTCGAGGAACGCCTGGGCCTCGCTGGCCGTGGGCTTTTCCTCGGCATGCGACATGCGCGTGAGCCAGGCGGCCGTCAGCAAGCCCAGAAAGGCAAGGACCGCTATCGTCAGGAAACGATATCGCCAGGGTTTGTCAGGCATGGGTTTATCAGGCATGGATTTGTCAGGCATGGATGACTTCCCTTCATAAACTCAGTCGAACACCCGCGAAGCTAAGAAACCCTTAGGCAAAACGGAGGAGCGAGGCAAGCCAGGAGCCTACGGTGGCAGGCCTATGCGTCGCAGCAGGTCCTGGAAGCGCGCGACGGAGCGCAGGCTGTCGAAAATTGGGTCCACATTGAGAAATGGGAGGGAGTTGTTGCGCTCCTCATGGGCCTTTTCCAGCCAGTCCAGCGCCTGATTCTTCTCGCCTAGGCCAATATAAACAACGGCAATGAGAAACGCGGAGACATGCCTCCGCTTTGATTGCTCGTTCAGCTCTTCCAGTACCTTCAACGCCTCGGTTCTTTTGCCTGCCAGGCCATACGTGAATCCGAGCGCCGGTAAAATTTCTATGGTACTCCCTGAAATGTTTATCGCACTTTGAAACTCGGCATGGGCTTCGTCATACCTGCCGCTTTCCGCGTACATTAATCCCAGGTCAAAACGCGCACGGACAAAGTTTGGGTCCATCTCGATCGTCTTTTGGAGTTGCTCTATGGCTCTGTCGTACTGGCGCGCAACGCCCAAAAGCCGTCCCACACCCGCGCTAATGGTAAGGGAGAGAGGGTCGAGTTCTTGCGCCCGTTTAATCTCTGCGAAGGCTTCCTCCGAGCGCCCCATCGCCATCAAGTACGTGGCATACCAGTGGCGGGCGGTCGGATACTTTGGGTTGAGCTCAATGGCTCGCTTGAACTCGCTTTCGGCTTCCGGCCAGTTCCATTCGAAACGAAACTTCACAAAGGCCACCGAAGTGTGGGCTTCGGCGAGCGTGTCATCAATTTCACGCGCCATCCCCGCGGCGGCGCTGGCTTTTGACATTGCCTCCTTTTCAGCTAGTCCGGCGTACCCGCCGCATCCAAACAAGGCATTGCAGTCGGCCAACCCCGCGTAGGCCAAAGCGTAACCCGGGTCTTTGGCAATTGCTTGCTCGAAGTACTGAATGCCTTTCTTTAAGCCTTCTTCGGTCCTCCGATTCCAGTGGTAGCGACCCTTCAGGTAGAGCTGGTAGGCCTCGGTGTTTTGCGTGTAGCGTTTCGTGAGTCGCTTCCTCTCGTGGCTGGTCAACCGCAGCCGCAATTTCTCAGAGATTTCTTTTGCAATCTCTTCCTGCACGGAAAAGATGTCGGAGAGTTTTCGGTTGTATTGCGCGCCCCAGATCTGCGACTCGTTCGCCACGTCCACCAGCTCCGCGCGGATGATCAGGGTATCGCCCCGCTGGAGCACCCTGCCGGCGACCACCGCCCGGGTGTCGAGCTCGCGGCCAACAGCTTGCGGGTCCACCTCCCGGCCCTTGTAGCGAAATACCGTGGTCCGCGGCACCACTCGCAGCTTGGGGAGTTGCGAGAGAGTGTTAATGATGGCTTCCGTGATGCCATCGCTGAGGTATTCGGTGTCTGGATCGGCACTTGCATTCTGGAACGGCAAGATCGCCAGAGAATCGATCGCTCTGCCACGCCGTCGCGGCCGAGCGCGTGCTGCGGCCGGCGGTCCGCTGGACGTGGATAACCGTCCCGTGTCCGTATCACGTTTCAGGCGCTTCAGGTCAGCCAGCAGGTCAGAGGCAGTTTGGTAGCGTAGCTTGCGGTCTTTTTCCAGCGCCTTTTGGAGGATCCGTTCCAGCTCTGGGGGCAACTCCGGGTTCAAGCGGCCGGCAGAGCTTGGGGCCCGGCTCAGAACTGCCTCCAACAGGGCCCCGGAAGTGTTGCCGGGAAAGGCTTGCCGGCCGGTGACCATTTCGTAGAGCACGGCGCCGAAGGAGAACAGGTCGGTGCGGGCGTCGACTTCCTCTCCTCGCGCCTGCTCCGGCGACATGTAGGCTAGCGTACCGATGGCCACGCCTGGCAGGGTGACTAGTGCATCGACCGAGGCTGTCGGGAGACTCGAGAGTCCAGGTAGCTCCGCGTCGGGCTGTTCCGGCGCGAGCTTGGCCAGGCCAAAGTCGAGGACCTTGGCCTGCCCGCGCCAAGTCACGAACAGGTTCGCCGGCTTGATGTCCCGATGCACAATTCCTCTGGAGTGCGCCGCCTCCAGGGCATCGACGATCTGGATAGCTAGTTCCAGCACCTGCTCCGTCTCCATCGGCTTGCCCGCAATGCGATGCTTCAGCGTCCAGCCCTCCAGCAGCTCCATGACAATGAACTGCTGGCCTTCGTGCTCGCCAATGTCGTGGATGGTGCAGATATTGGGGTGGTTCAGGGCGGAGGCGGCGCGGGCCTCACGCCCGAAGCGCTCCAGGGCCTGAGGGTCGTGGGAAAGCTCCGCGGGCAGGAACTTGAGGGCGACCATACGGCCCAGGCGGGTATCCTCGGCCTTGTAGACCACCCCCATGCCGCCGCCGCCGAGCTTGTCCAGAATCCGGTAGTGCGAAACTGTTCTGCTATCCATCGGGAAAGGACTTGCCCTTGGGAGGCCATCTTAATCCGGATCTGCGATGCAAGCCACCTCATTGTCCGGGCGGCCTGCGAACCACTCCGGAAGCTGGCGGCGGGATTGGCTAGTTCAGCACTCCGATCGATGGGCCAAGGCTGTCGTGGTATGGGCCTGGATCGACTCTTGCGTCGATCAAAGTGGTGCGCCCAGCCTTCAGGGCCAGATCTCGCACCGGCATGGTAGGATTGAAGAATGCCGCTATATGAATATGAATGCCACCAATGTAAGCGGCGGTTTGAGCTGGTGCAAAAGTTCAGCGACCCGCCGGCTGAGACCTGCCGGTCTTGCGGTGGGGCGGTCAGCCGCCTGATTTCCGCGCCTGCCTTTCAGTTCAAGGGCACCGGGTGGTACGTCACCGATTACGCTCGCAAGTCGAGCGGAAAGGAGGACTCCTCCTCGGGCGCCGGCGACGTCAAGGAAGGCAAGAAGAGCAAGGACGACAAGGGCAGCAAGAGCGAGGGCGCGGACAGCAAGACAACCTCTAAATCGGAGAGCAAAACGAAGGACTCTTCAGGAACCCCTCCTAAGTAGTGTCGCGTCCCAGAAATTCGCTACAAAAAGTTCATGACCACTCGCTCACGCTCGTGGCTCGGGAAGCGCGTGAAAATACAGCGCCGCGCGCGCCAGCAAGCGGTCCTCCCCGGCCGGGCCCCCAGCCCTGCTGCATCTGCAACGAATGGCTCGACGCTGTCCGGTGTGCTCTCGGTAAAGTCCAGGGATTTGGCAGGGGAAAGTGAAGGAACCGTCAGTGTTGTTCATTGCAGCGCGCTGTTCCCTTATGTCTCATGGGTAGGTGTCCAGTCTGCCAAAGTACAATGTATGCCGCCTGGAACGTAGCTTAGGCTGGTTTCCGTAACTCCTCAACAATCTCCCGGGCCGCTTGGCGCGCGCGCTCCAGAGC
>JAKZXP010000023.1:0-7107 GCA_047514915.1 Terriglobia bacterium | reverse complement strand
AGCGAGCCGACCTTTTCCCCCAGTATCACGCGGCGCAGATTGCCAGACGGTTGCAGGTTGAACACCACAATTGGCAGGTTGTGATCGCGACACAGGCTGATCGCAGTGGAATCCATCACTCCCAGATCGCGTGAAATCACTTCCAGATAGGAGATCTGCGGGAACAACTTGGCGTCTTTCACCTTGACCGGGTCCGCATCAAAGATTCCTTCTACCTTGGTCCCCTTCAGGATTACGTCCGCCTTGATCTCCATGGCGCGCAGGGCGGCGGCGGTGTCGGTGGAAAAGTAGGGGCTGCCGGTCCCGGCAGCAAAGATTACGATCCTGCCTTTTTCCAGGTGACGAATCGCCCGACGGCGAATGAACAGCTCGGCCACCTGGCGCATCTCGATGGCCGTCATCAAGCGGGTGAAGCGTCCAATCTTTTCCAGCGCGTCCTGCAACGCCAGCCCGTTGACGACGGTGGCCAGCATGCCCATCTGGTCGGCCGCGACGCGGTCCATCTCGCGGGCGGATTCGGAAACGCCCCGGAAAAAATTGCCGCCGCCCAACACGATGGCCAGCTCGACACCCAATTCTCGAATTTCGCCGATCTGGACCGCTAGTTCCTGTACCGCCTCCGGATGGATGCCAAAACCCTGCCCGCCCGCCAGGGCTTCGCCACTCAACTTCAGCAGCACACGCTTGAAGATCGGCTGCATCCGGCTCTTTCGAAGATCGGCCTGGCAAGCTTGCCAGGGCCGCAACGGCGGGCTATTGTGCCACCGCTTCGGGCACCGTTTCAGCCGGTGGCGGAACCTGCGCTACCGACTCGCCTACCTTGAAGCGCACGAAGCGCCGCACGATGATGTTCTCTCCTACCTTGGCAATTTTGGAGGCAATCCAGTCGGCCACGTTCAGGCTCGGGTCTTTGATGAAATGCTGATCCAACAGGCAGAACTCTTGGTAGTACTTGTGCAGCTGGCCTTCCACGATGCGCTCGGCAACCTGCGGCGGCTTGCCCCCGGCCTGAGCTTTGGCGCGGGCGATGTCGCGCTCCCTCTCCAGCACTTCGGGGAGGACGTCTTCGCGGCGGATGTAGCGCGGGTCCGTCGCCGCAATGTGCATGGCCAGGTCATGCACCAGTTCCTGAAATTCAGCGGTGCGGGCGACGAAATCGGTTTCGCAATTGACCTCCACCAGAACCCCAATCTTGCCGCCCGCGTGGATGTAGTTGCCCACGCTGCCTTCGGCGGTGGTCCGACCGGCCCTTTTCTGCGCCGTGGCGATGCCCCTCTTCCGGAGCACCACTTCGGCCTCGGCCAGATCCGCCTTGGCCTCGATCAGCGCCTTCCTGCACTCCAGCAACGGGGCTCCGGTTTTCTCCCGAAGCTGTTTCACCAGTTGCGCGCTAACCGTCCTTTCCTCTGCCATTCTTCCTCTACTCTCCGGCTCTACTGCTCCGGTCTTGCGAATCCTGTTCGGAACGATCTCAGGGGAGTTGCGCAGGTCGCTTCGCGGTGGCCAACGAGTGATCCTCATCCTGCCCCGAGTTCCCGTTCGCTTCCTCCACCACTTCCGGCACCCGTTCCGGTTCAGCTTGCGCCTCCGGGGCCTTGCCCGGTGCCTCGACTTCGCCTTCCACCGCTGCTTCCTCCTGGATTACTACGGGCGCAGTCTTCACAAGAGAATAGTCGGTGTCGGCTGGCTCGGCTCCCTCTTCCTGCTCGGTCGCCTTCTCCGCCTCCAGCACCGCCTCCTGGGCCAGAGCGCGACCTTCAACGACAGAATCAGCAATCTTGGAGGCAAACAAGCGGATGGCCCGAAGCGCGTCGTCGTTGCCCGGGATGACGAAATCCACCTCATCCGGGTCACAATTGGTGTCTACGATGGCCACCACCGGAATCCCCAGCTTGCGCGCCTCGCGCACCGCAATTTGTTCCTTCTCGGAATCAATCACAAAGAGTGCGTCCGGGAGTCCGGGAATGTCCTTGATGCCTGACAGGTTCTGGTCCAGGTGCTTGCGCTCGCGCTCCAGCCGGACCACCTCTTTCTTCAGGAGCATCTCGAAGCGGCCGTCCTGGGCCATGGCCTCCAGCTCTTTCAGGCGCTTGATGGACTTCTGCACCGTGGCGTAATTGGTCAGCAGCCCGCCCAGCCAGCGCTGGTTCACGAAGAACATTTCGCAACGCCGGGCCTCCTCGGCGATGGCTTCCTGTGCCTGCCGTTTGGTTCCAACAAACAGAATCGTCTTGCCCTGGGAAGCCAGCTCGGCAATGAACCTGGCCGCCTCCTTGAATAATTTCAGGGTCTTTTGCAGGTCAATGATGTAGATGCCGTTCCGCTCCCCGAAGATGTATTCCTTCATCTTGGGGTTCCACCGCCTGGTTTGATGCCCGAAGTGAACTCCAGCTTCGAGCAGCTCCTTCATGGTAATTGCCGGCAAAACACCTCCTCCCGTCTCAACGGACGTAATGGAATCCTACTTCCGCCCACCTTGCCCACCTTGCGTGGACGGACAAAACTTCAATTTCTCCCCTGAGCCGTCAGCCTGCAGAGATCCACCATTACGTCAGGTGAAGATTCAGGTTCCTCTTCCGGCACGCTTCCGCGCTCGAAAGCCCCGAAAAAAGCGCCCAGAGACCGCTTACGCTTAACGCTTGGAGTACTGGAAGCGTTTGCGCGCGCCGGGCTGGCCGTACTTCTTGCGCTCGTGGATGCGAGGGTCGCGGGTGAGGAAACCAAGCTTCTTGAGCTTTTTTCTCAAGTCGAGGTCGTATTCCAGCAGCGCGCGCGCGATTCCTAGCCGGATCGCGTCCGCCTGGCCCGTGAGCCCTCCGCCGACGGTGGTTGCCCATATGTCAAATTTCCCCAGCAGTTCCACGGCCTGGAGTGGCTGTTGGATGATGGTCTGCATCGCCCGGCCGGGAAAGTACTGCTCCAGGGGTCTCCCGTTCACCACCATCCCGCCTGGGCCCGGCCGAAGAAACACACGCGCTACGCTCCTCTTACGACGGCCCGTCCCGTAGAACTGCCTCCCGCCAGCCGGCACCTCCACCCCAGTGGGCTGCGGTTGCGGATGCTCGTCTTGCAGTTGCGGCGGCTCTTGTGTTTGCTCGGTCATCTCAGCCATGTTCTTACCTAAGAAGCCTACCAACCTCGTTCACCAGTGAAGCGCTTCCGGCTTCTGTGCTTGATGGGGGTGCTTGTCGCCCACATAGACGCGCAACTTGCGCGCCATAGCTTTGCCCAGCTTGGTCTTGGGAAGCATGCCTTTGACGGCCTTCTCAACCATGCGGGTCGGCCGCCGGGCCAGCAGGTGCCGCGCGCGCAGCTCCACCAGTCCTCCCGGATAGCCGGTATGATGACGATAAATCTTTTTCTCAAGTTTCTGCCCCGTCAGACGAACTTTGGCAGCATTAATCACGATCACATGGTCGCCGGTGTCCAGAAACGTGGTGTACTGCGGCTTGTGCTTGCCCATCAAGATCACGGCCACGCGCGCAGCCAAGCGCCCTAGCACCCGGCCTTCGGCGTCCGCGACAAACCACTTTCGCGTCACGTGGCCCGCAGATGGAACGTACGTTGACATCCAGTCGAAATCCTCCCCATTCCCGGTGCAAAACCATTAATCTACTGGAACTCAGGCGGGATGTCAAACCCGCCAGTTCAGAGCTGCCCAATCCCTGGGGCACGACGGGAAGCGCCGACACCCATCAAGTTTAGGATGGCCCAGGCGCCAGCAGGAGCCGCAGGACGTAAGGCAGGATGCCGCCGTGCTCAAAGTAGGCGAGCTCCTGCGGCGTGTCAATCCGTGTGATCGCAGTAAAAGTTTTTTCTGCGCCTTCGGAGTTGCGAACGCGTACGGTGAGTTGCTTCCGAGGCGTCAGATCCGAAGAGACCCCTTCAATGTCGTAGACCTCCTGGCCGGTCAGTCCCAGGCTGGAGGCGCTCTGCCCATCCTGGAATTGCAGCGGTAGCACCCCCATGCCTACCAGGTTGCTGCGGTGGATACGCTCGAAGCTCTCGGCGATGACGGCCCGGACGCCCAGCAGGCGCACGCCCTTTGCTGCCCAATCCCGCGAGGAGCCCGCGCCGTATTCCTTACCCGCCAGGACCAGCAGCGGCACGCCTTTGCCGGCGTACTTCATTGCCGCGTCAAAAATGGGGAGCCGCTCTCGGTCCGGAAAGTGAAGCGTCCAGTTGCCTTCCGTGCCGGGCACCAGCAGGTTGCGCAGGCGAATGTTGCCGAACGTGCCGCGAATCATCACCTCATGGTTGCCGCGGCGCGCGCCAAAGCTGTTGAACTCCCGCGGCTGGACTCCGTGGGCAATCAGATACTTGCCGGCAGGGCCGTCGGCGGGAATCGCGCCAGCCGGTGAGATGTGGTCGGTGGTGACGCTATCGCCCAGCAGGGCCAGCACACGCGCTTCACGGACATCGGGAACCGGGGGCGGCTCTAGTGTAAGCTCCTCAAAAAAGGGCGGCCGCTTGATGTAGGTGGAGTCCGGGTCCCAGCTAAAAAGATCGCCCTCGGGGACGCCCAGCGAATTCCAGTTCTCGTCTCCATTGAAAGCGTCGGCATTAGCCCGCTGGAATAACTCGGCGCGCACGGTGGAGGCGATGGCTTGCTGGATCTCCTCCTGAGTGGGCCAAATTTCGCGCAGGTAAACGGGCTGGCCCTGGGGATCGTAGGCCAGCGGTTCGCGGTGAATATCCAGGTCCATGCGTCCGGCGAGGGCGTAAGCAACCACCAGCGGCGGAGAGGCCAGGTAATTGGCGCGCACCAGCGGCTGGATACGGCCACCGAAGTTGCGGTTCCCGCTCAGGACGGAAACGACAACAAGCTGCTTCTCCTTGACCTGCTGAGCGACTGGCTCCGGCAGAGGGCCGCTGTTACCAATGCAGGTGGTGCAGCCGTAGCCAACCAGATAAAAGCCCAACTTCTCCAGGTAGGGCAGCAAGCCCGTCTCGCGTAAATACTCTGTGACCACCTTGGACCCCGGAGCCAAGCTGGTCTTCACCCAGGGTTTCGGCTTGAGGCCGCGCTCAAATGCTTTCTTGGCCATCAAGCCTGCCCCAACCATGACTGAGGGGTTCGAGGTGTTGGTGCAACTGGTGATGGCAGCAATCACCACCGAGCCGTGCTGGAGGCTCTCCTGCTCTTCCGTGACCTGCACCGCGGTGGCCTCGGGCTCCGCGGCTCCTGGCGGGACCGGGGCACGCTGCGTCGTATTAGCAGAGGCGTCAATTTCATCGTGCCGTTGCAAGGGATTAACCGGCAGCGACTCCGGCTTGCCGTCTCCGTTGCCCCGGGCCTTCGTCTGGGATGGCGCTGCCTTCAGCATTTGCTCCAGCGCTTCCAGAAATTTCTCCTTCGCCTGCCGCAAAACCACACGATCCTGCGGGCGCTTGGGCCCGGCCAGGCTGGGCTCCACATCGGCCAGATCCAGATCCATAGTGTCGGAGTAGCGGGCCTCCGGGCTCTCCGCGGTCACAAACAACCCTTGCTCCTTGCTGTAGCTTTCCACTTGGCGGACGTGCTCGGGGCTGCGCGCGGTGAGCCGCAGGTAGGTCAGCGTTTGCTCATCAATCGGGAAGATGGCAGCCGTAGCTCCGTACTCCGGCGCCATGTTGCTGATGGTGGCGCGGTCAGCGACCGGCAGAGGAGCCAGACCTGGACCGTAGAACTCCACAATCTTTCCTACCACCCCCTTGCGGCGAAGCATCTGTGTGATAGTCAGGACTAGGTCGGTGGCAGTCACGCCCTCGGCCAGCCGGCCGTTCAGGCGGAAGCCAACCACTTCCGGGATCAGCATGGAGATAGCCTGGCCCAGCATGGCCGCCTCGGCCTCGATGCCTCCCACACCCCAGCCCAGCACGCCAATGCCGTTGATCATGGTGGTATGCGAGTCAGTGCCGACCAGCGTGTCCGGGTACAGAAAGGTGCGGCCGTTGTGGCGCGAGCAGAACACCACCCGCGCCAGACTCTCTAGATTCACCTGGTGCACGATGCCGGTGTCGGGCGGCACGACGCGGAAGTTGCGAAACACCTTCTGAGCCCACCGCAGGAACAAGTAGCGCTCGCGGTTTCGCTCAAACTCCAGTTGCGCGTTTTGCCCAAAGGCAGACGCCGAGCCGAAGTAGTCCACCTGCACCGAGTGGTCAATGACCAGCTCGACCGGCTGCAGCGGGTTCACTTTCACCGGATCGCCGCCCATGCGCTGGACCGCGTCACGCATCGCCGCCAGGTCCGCCACGCAGGGTACGCCGGTGAAGTCCTGGAGCAGGACGCGCGCCGGGAGAAACGCAATTTCATGGTCGCGCATCTTCGCTGGATCCCATTTGGCCAGGGCTAGGATGTCGTCCTGCTTGACGACGGTCCCATCCTCATGCCGGAGCAGGTTCTCCAGCAGAATCCTCAGCGAATAGGGCAGCCGGGAGATAGAGCCCACACCTTGCTGCTCCAACCTTGGCAGGCTGTAAAAGTGAAACACCTCCCCGTTAATGGGAAGCTCGGCCAAGCTGTTGAAGCTATTCACTGTTGTGTTCCGGGCAGCGTTGTGTTCCGGGCAGCCCTCGGGCTGCTTCTTCCACAGTATCCCATGCGCGGTAGGAAACGGGCCAGGTTTTGTTTGCAGGCAGGCCGACCGGCCGACCGGCCGATCGGCTGACCGGCTCGCCGGTCGGCGGAAGCAAACTGTGGCACAATCTATTTATCCGGCTATTCATTACGGCAACTCGCTGTCATGCCATCAAAGGAGCCACACCTGAAAGCCGATAGGGACCCACACGGAATGGTGGAACCTATCCCCATCCCGCAGACCACGGCCCAGGAGATTCAAAAGCTGGGCACGGCGGACATTGTGCTGGGGATCCCGAGTTACGATAACGCCGACACGATTGGGCACGTGGTGCGAATGGCCCAAGCCGGGTTGGAAAGGTACTTCCCCTCCTACAAGCTTGAATCAGCAGTATCTGGACCAACGAGTCTCCAAGGAAATCCGCTGGATCGAGCGCATGCCGGAAATAAGCCTAACGCTCGTGATGCTCAAATTGAATGGCTTTACCCGGAATTTCCGATTTGCCCTTCCCCTTCGACCAAGAACGCACACCAGGCTGCTCTGT
>JAKZXP010000022.1:0-2833 GCA_047514915.1 Terriglobia bacterium | reverse complement strand
TGAAGCATGCCCGTTACTACTGGTTGATGCTGGCCGAGAGCCATCTGACGCGGCGCCTGTTTGGAAGCATGGTGCGGCGGATTGAGGGTCTGCCGGTGCCAGCCGGATAGGGTCCGGCGGCGAAGGGGAACCAAACCGGGTTAAGACTTTGCCGCTGGGCAACAGCGCCGCATGGACCGACTGCATCCGGTCCTTCAGAAGAGGAAGCGGCGGCACGTACCAACCGCCTTTCTCCTTCTTCTCCGAATTGCGTTCATCAGCCGCCACGAAACCAGGCGGGCTGAGGACCACGCCTAGCAGCAAGGTGACGACCAGGACGCCGGCCCTACCGCGGCGAAACCGGCGCTGGTTAGCGTTGCTCCTGCTGGTGCACTGTTCGGTTGTCATCACGCCTCCTCAATCAAGTCGAATCTCCTAGGTTCATCGAAATCTGTCAGTCCAGCCGGTCAGACCCTATTTGATTTGTCGAAGAAAACTGATACTCGGTGCGAAGAAGTACTCGCCCCCCCTCAGAGTGACAAAACCGGTTATCTGGACCCCGGCACGCCCTACACTCCGTTCGGGTTGCTGCTCTGGGATCTGACGAGAGTAAAGGGCTTTCGGGTGGAGAAAGAGAGGGGGGTGATTGTTGCTATGCCGGAGCCCCCCAGCACTGACGCGCTTACGGAGCGCCGGGCCACGCTGCAGTTGGGCGAGGATGGGAGCTTGACCGGAAAGGTCCAGGTGGCTTTTCACGGACAAGAAGCCCTCAAGCGCCGGTTGGCAGCCATCGAGGAAGACGAGGCCGGGCGCCGGAAGCAGTTGGAGGAAGAGGCGAAGGGCTGGTTTCCGGCGGGAGCCAAGGTGGAGATTGGGAAAGTCAGCAACTGGGAAGACCCGGAGAAGCCGCTCCGAGTGGAATTCACTGTGGAGTCGGCCGAGTTCGCTGTAAGCACTGGGCGCCGCCTAATTTGGCCATTGGCCATCTTCCAGGCCAACGAAAAGCATCCTTTCCCGCACGCCAAGCGGATCCATCCGATTTACTTTCGCTACCCGTGGGAGGAAGTGGATGAGATTACCGTGCAGTTGCCCGAGGGATTACAGGTGGAGAGCCTGCCGAAAAAGTGGACGAGCATGCCGAAGTTCGGGGAATACGAAGTTTCCTACGAGAATCAGGAGCGCACGTTGCGGCTGAAACGCCGCTTTGTGATGCAACGCACCCTCTTCCCGGTGGAGTACTACCCACATTTGCGAGTTTTCTTCCACGCGGTGAGGAAAGGTGATGAACAGCAGGTCGTATTGCAAGCCGTGGAAAGTGACCTGGAGAACTAGAAGCGCCGCTGGGCTGTTAGTGGCTACCGCGCTGTTGGCGTGGGCGCCGCAAGCTCCGGCCCGCGCCCCGGATTGGCTCCGGGCATTGGCCCGTACGTCTTTACCCGACTATCCGGGAGAGACCGAGGCGGTGATGCTGCTGAACGAGCAGATCACTACAGTGAGCGGCAAGGGCAAGATCAAGACCCGCTACCGGATCGCCTACAAGATTCTCCGGCCCGAAGGGAGGGGGTACGGATTGGTAAGAGTCTACTTCGACAACGACACTCCCCTGACCTACCTGAAGGCGTGGAGCCTGCCGGCAGGCGAGAAAGCTTACGAGGTCAAGGAGAAGGAGGCGGTTGAAACCAGCCCCTTCTCGGGCGTGCTCTTCGAAGATAGGCGGCTGAAGTGGTTGCAGATCCCGGCTTCCCACCCTGGGAACGTAGTGGGCTACGAGTACGAGCAGAAGCGACGCCCCTGGATATTGCAGGACATCTGGCGGTTCCAGTACTCAATTCCGGCGCGACGGGCGCGGTTCGCGCTGGAGCTGCCGGCAGGTTGGGAGTTCCAGGCGCACTGGGTGAACCACGCTGCTCGAGAGCCCCAATCCACGGGCAAGAACCGATGGGTTTGGGAGGTGACAAACGTCCCTGCAGTGGAGCGAGAACCCTCGATGCCACCGTGGCGGGCAGTGGCAGGCTGGTTGGCCGTAAGCTTCTTTCCCCGCCAGGAACACCTGCGTGGGAAGAGCCATGGAAGCTGGCGCGACGTCGGGCGGTGGTATGCGAAGCTTAGCGCCGGCCGCCGCCGGGCCACTCTGGAAATCAAACAAAAAGTGGAGGAACTGACGGCCCCGGGACCCGCACTGCTGGATAAGCTGAAGGCATTGGCTGCCTTCGTGCAACGGCAGGTCCGCTACGTGGCCATTGAAATTGGGATCGGCGGCTACCAGCCCCATGCGGCCCGGGAGGTGTTCGCCAACCTGTATGGGGATTGCAAGGACAAAGTCACCTTGCTCAGCGCCATGTTGCGCCAGATTGGGATTGAGTCGCACTACGTGCTGGTTCACACCAGCCGGGGCGTGGTAGTGCCGCACTTTCCCTCGGCGCTGAGTTTCAACCATGTCATTTTGGCCATTCAATTGCCCGAGGATGTAGCCCCCGACTTACACGCCGTGAAAAATCATGAACGGCTGGGGCGGATGTTGTTCTTCGACCCGACCGACAGCCTCGCCCCGCTGGGCTATCTGCCCCCGACACTCCAGGCCAACTATGGGTTGCTGGTCACCAAGGCCGGTGGTGAGCTGGTGGAATTGCCCTTGCTAGAACCCGCAACTAACCGGTTGCTCCGGACAGCCAAAATGGAACTGAGCCCCACCGGCAGGCTGGAGGGCGCGGTTCGGGAAGTTCGCTGGGGCGCGCCGGCTGCGGCGCGGCGCGCCCACTTGCTGGGAGCGCAGCTCTCCGAGCGCCGGAAGGTGCTAGCAGCCCGCGTCTAAACCGGCCTTTTGGCCGGCCTCTTTTTCCGGCGGCGCAAGTGG
>JAKZXP010000021.1:0-4253 GCA_047514915.1 Terriglobia bacterium | reverse complement strand
GGGCTGTACCAAGTGAACGTGCAGGTACCAGCGGGTGTTCCGTCGGGAACGCAGGAGGTTGAAATCATAATTAACGGCGTCCCCAGCAACACTGTCACCATCGCCGTGGAGTAGCCCGCTTCGCCTCGGTCCAAGTCTCTGAGTACAAGACCCTTGCCTCAGATTCAATGGATTAGTCCCCACTAGTCGGTTAGTGTTTACCTATGCTGCCACGCAGCCCACTCGGCCACATAACGCCCTTTCCGGAAACTGACCCACTACCCCACGTTTCCCAACGAGCCACGCGTGGCGTCAGGCGCCGCGCGTAAAGATCTCGACGCCGCGGCGTACGGCGTCTTCCTCCGGACCGCGCGGCGCAAACTCCAGGCCTACATAGCCACGGTAGTCAAGGGACTGGAGTGTCTCGGCCACGCGGCGGTAGTCGAGCTCGCTGCGGTCGAGTTCGCCGCGCTCCGTTGTGCCGGCGACGTGGACGTGGCCGAGGAAAGGAAAAGCACGTCGCAGCATGGCGCAGACATCTTCGCCCATCAGCGCCATGTGGTAGCAGTCCAGCAGCAGGCGGATGGATGGATGGCCCACTTCCTCCAGGATTTCCAGGGCCGCCTCAGTACTTGCGAGGGAATAACGGGGGTGATCGCGGACGGTGTTGAGGGGCTCCAGCCATAGGGCACAGCCGGCCCGTTCCGCCATCGGGGCCAGCGCCTTCAATCCAGCGACTAGGCTGGTCTTCCGGACTGCAGCGGGAAGTCGCTCATCCACAGTCGAGCTACAGTCCGCATTCAGTCCGTCGCTCAGCAACAGCAGTCCAGGGCACCCCAGGCGCCTCGCGGTCGCCAGCGAATCGCCGACCTCGGCCAACAGCGCTTCCCGGTCGCCTTCCTTTACCAAGGACCCCAGGCGGCTCGCGCTGAAAGCCGCAATGTCCAGACCCCCGGCGGTGGCGGCTGCTTTGAGTTCATCGAAGTTCTTCCCCTCGGCGGTCCAAAACTCCACGCCCTGGACGCCCAGCTTGGCGGCCCGGGCTATCCGCTGGAGGTACGGCTCCCTCGTAAAAATCATTTCGAGCGACAGTGAAAGTTTCATGGGAGCGCATCATCTTCCAACGGCCGCTGAAAATCAAGCGTCAATGCTGATCTCGGAATACGCAGCGCCCCCAGATCTGCACACGGTTGGCGCCTATTCCCTTTCTGTTTCTTGTGGACCTAGCAGGGGTAGAGATTGTGCTTCTGAACTTCAGAGAACTGCGGCCTGATTATGAGTGACTTGCCGGCCTGTCGGTTGCAGCCTTCCCTGCGCGCTGGCGCTAGACCTGCTGGCCGCTTTGCTCTTCGGCTACCGGCGCCATCTCGCGGAAGAATTGCTCGGCAAAGCGGCGCACCCGCTGGCTTTCCGAGCGGCTGTGCCGGGCCGCGGCCAGATAGGGGATCACCATGAAGGGCAGCAGTCCGATGCTGATGCCCAGATTGCGCAGGCGCTTCAGCATGGAGAATTCGCCCGAGCGCACGTCCACGATGTAGGGGTAGTAGCGCAGAACCACGCCATAAATGTCACCGGCCAACTGCCACTGGTTGCAGTGCGAGCCGGTCACATAGGTGCGTCCGTCGCGGATAGCGGCCAGGAACTCCTCCTTGGTGCGCGCCGCCTGGGCCACCGTGTAGGTGCGGCCGATGCGGCGCAGCGTATGGGAATCGCTGCCGCCAATGCGGGACAGCCGCTTGCCTTGCCGCTCCTGGTGCTGGAGCAGTTGCGAGACAAACAGGTTGTGGACCCGCTGCATCGAGCCATTCTGCTCTTCGAACACATCGAACAGCTCCGTCATCCGCGCCATGTACTGCTGCAGGCGCTCGGTCTGATGGAAGTCATGAAAGAAATGGTTCAAGGCAAACATCACCTTCTGCGCGCGCAGATACCCCACCAGCTCCCGAACGTCGCCGCGCAACTTCTGGATGTCGCGGTGCTGGCTTTCCGTGATGCCGTACACGCCAATGTGGACCCGGTGCCCGAACTCGGGCACGTAAGTCGTGACCTCCTCGCCGATCAGAAAGTCCTCCACCGGGTGACGGTTCAGCAGTTCCAGGCAGCCGTCAATGGAATCGTGGTCGGTGATGGTCACCAGGTCCATACCCCGCTTCTTGGCCGTTCGGTAAACGGCCAGCGGCGAGGAATAGGAATCGCGACAACGGAGGATGCGCAGGTGCCCGGCGGTGCCCGAAAAATAGGAATGGACGTGCAGATCGGCCCGAAACATGTTTACCCTGTGGCCCTCCGTTTGCCTCCTGCCAAGGGGGAAGGGGCCCTGTCGGAGACACGGATATACTAACGGGGTTCGGCCAACAGTCAAGCGATCCGTATCTGCGGCCGACCTTGCTTACGCGCGAACCTTCCGGAACGCCTCCTCGATCTCTGCCTTTTCGGCGGGGCGGAGAGGAAGCAGCGGGAGCCGACAAGGGCCGCCATAGTAGCCGTTCAGGTCCATGGCATACTTCAACCCAGGAACGCCGAACTTGGCAATCGCTGCCGCAACTCCGCTGATCATCTGCTGGCGCTCATGCGCCGTTTGGTCATCGCGCGCTTTCCAGGCTTCGTAGATGCCCAGGGACGCGCAGGGAGCCGCGTTCGCCAAAGCCAGGATGCCACCCGCGGCGCCCGCGCCGAGACTGGGGTAAAGCGTCGCCGCTGAGCCTACCAGCACCTGAAACCCCTGCGGCGTGTTGTCCACCATGCGGGCCACTTTCTCCACGTTGCCCGAGCTCTCCTTGATGCCCAGGATGTTGGGATGTTGGTAGAGCTGTAGGACCACTTCGACAGGAAGGTCCAGCCCGGTAGCCTGCGGGAAGTTGTAAAGGAAAATGGGGATTCTGGCGGCATCGGCCACCATGCGGAAGTAGGTCAGCTGTGTTTCGGGCCGGTTCATCTGGGCCTTGAAATAATGGGGCGTGCGCACCAGGGCCGCGTCGCAGCCACGCTCAGCCGCCAGCTTGGTCAGCTCGATGGTTTCTTGCACCGACTCGGCGCCCGTGCCGGCGATGAGCAGCTTGCCCGGAGCGGCAGCTTCGCGCGCTGCCTCCCAAACCTTCAAGGTCTCCTCCCGGGTCAAGAAGACGGATTCGCCGGTGGAGCCGGTCGGCACGTAGCCGGACACACCCGTCTTGTTCCATTTCTCGATATTGGCCCGCAGATGCACGGGCGAAAATTCCCCATTCAACAGAAACGGCGTACAAATCGGAGGAAAAATCCCGTCGAGCCGCATGACCCCTTATCAAATCACGGATGAATCTCGCTTGCCAGCCTGACTCGTGGAACCTAAACGGGCGACCAGAGCCCGCATGTTGACGGGCCCCCGTTCGGCGAGTATGCTGCGCGCAGAGGAGGAACGTGGGAATGCCCCTATCTTTACATGCGATGGGACGTACGATGATTTTGCTGCTGGCCTTCGCCGCCTGCCTAACCGCTCATGAACCAGCCAAGCCGATAGGTGCTGCCGGGGGACCGGCGTCCTCGGCGCTACCCGAACTGCCCTATCGCCTCGTGCCGGACTGGCTCCGGCTGCCGCCCGGCTGGAACCTGGGAGAAACCGGGGGGGTGGCCACCGATGCCCGCGGCCACATCTACGTCTTCCATCGTGGCCCGCATCCGCTGCTGGAATTCGAACCCAACGGGGAATTGGTGCGCGAAATCGGCGCGGGGCTGTTTGTTTCCGCCCACGGCGTGGAGGTAGACCCGCAGGGCAATATCTGGGCGGTGGATGTGGAAGGTCACATGGTGCTCAAGTTCAATCGCTCGGGGCGGGTGGAGATGGTGCTGGGGAAAAAGAGCCTGGCGAAGAGCGACGACGAGTTCTTCGACCGGCCGACCGATATCGGCTTCGCTCCCAACGGCGACATTTATGTCACCGACGGCTACGGCAACTCGCGCGTGATGAAGTTCTCTCCCGACGGCCGCCTGTTGAAGAAATGGGGCAAGAAGGGCACCGGCCCCGGGGAGTTCGACACACCGCACTCAGTCGCCGTGGACGCCAAGGGCCTGGTCTACATCGCCGACCGCGAGAACAAACGCATCCAGATTTTCGACGCTGACGGCAAGTTTCTACGCCAATGGACGCATCTGGGCGCGCCCTGGGGTCTGGAGATTACGCCGGACCAGCACATCTATATGAGCGATGGCTACGCTAACCGGGTGTTGAAACTGGACCTGGAAGGCAAAATCCTGGGTGCGCTGGGCACGCCGGGCCGAAGCCCAGGGCAGTTTAGCTA
>JAKZXP010000020.1:0-9872 GCA_047514915.1 Terriglobia bacterium | reverse complement strand
CAAGCACACAAACATAGGCAACGTTTTTCCGGTACACAACACTAGGGGCGCTCGACTACCATAACCTCCGGTACAGGTTGAACCCAATGCGGAGATCGTCCAGCCCGTCGGTGAGCGAGCGGGTGGTGGTGGTGGACTGGGTGTTGGAAAAGGTGAGCCCGAACACATGCCAGTTGGTGCTGCGCTGGATACCGAAGGCAAAGGTGTTGCGCGAGCCCAGCCTGCGGAAGCCGGCCACCCGAGGGCGCCACTCAACAATCAGCGCCGTGCGAGGGCGAATCCGGATGCTGGCTCCCAGGCCAACCGAGACCATGTGGTTGCGGAGTTCCCCCGGGGTCAGGTCGCGGCGGTCCCCGGGGAGCAGGCCGGGGCCGAATTCCCCGGGGGGCAAAGCGGAGTTCAGCGTGCGACGCGGCACCCCGAGGTTGAAGGTCGGTACCACGAACAGCTCAGCCACGTTGCCAATGGAACGCGAAATCACTGGAACCAGGTTGGTCGTAAAGCGCTCGGAAAAGTTCTGCTGGCCCTCAACGGTGGCGCGGAAAGAGAGCGACACTGGGACCCGCTGGTCTTGTTGCAGCAGATGAAAGACTGGACCCATCTCAATGGTCGGACCGCCGAGCCTGAGCGGAATGGGACTGCGGTAGGTGACGAACGAGACGCGCTGCAGCAAGCCCACTTCGATACCAAAGGAGGAAATGGAGAAGCTGTCGAAACCAAACAGGTTGCCAAAGCGGTCCGGCCCCTTGAACGTCGGATCATCGAAGCGGTGGCTGAAGCGCAGGTGAAGGCTGCGGGGTGGTCGCACCCGGTTGGTCGGCAGGTTCACCAGGTAGTACTCCAAGGTAGGCTGGGATTCCAGGACTTCCTCCGGATCCTCGGCGCGCGGAGGCACCGGCGGTGGCGTGCGGAAAGCCTGCACCTCGGCTGCATCCACCTTCTGGACGCTGCCTTCGGCGCGGTTCAGCAGGTACTGTTCGCCACCGATTTCCACCAGGACCTCCTCGTCCTTCCCGGCCGCCCAGGTGGCCTTCAGGGGTGCTTCCTGGGGACCGGGAACTTCAGCGCTAATATTCTGCAGGAAGTGGTCGGGCCACTGCAGGCGAAAGGCTGGCGTTACCCGATGGTCGTTGCGGTCGAACGCCCGACCAAAGGCGTTGCGCGGCCCGCTGCCCTTCGGGTTGACGTGGCAGGTGCCACAAGAGCCGCGCAGCTCCGGGCGCGAGAACGGGTCGCTAGCGTAGCGCAGCAGAAACTCCGGTCGCCCGAACAAAGGCAGACCGTACAGCAACAGCACCGCCGCCAGGGCGGCTGGCCTCGTCATTCTCCACATGGTTACACCTGCAGGGGTTGAGATTGATAAAAACCCACCATAAAGCCGCAAAGCACTCAAAGTTCGCCGACAAGAAACCGGGAGGAAAGCTTTGTGAGTTTACTGCCCTCGGTGTTTCCTCGATAGTGACGGTAGCGAGACACACACCGCAGCATCGCTTTCGCTTCTGTTGCGGTTCCTTGACCGCGCCAACTAGATAATGCAGGCTACCAGAGACCAACTCGCACAATTCAAGAGAAAAGAAGCCGGTCGTAACCGCAAAGACGCGGCTACCGGCTAGCCTTTGTACCTTGCAGGCTAGCCCCTTTCGATGAGGTAAACTCCAAGAAAAACCACGGCGGCGCCCACCAATAGATGACCCGTTACCGGTTCCTCAAGCAGAACCACCCCCAGCGGGATGGCAACCACCGGTTGCAGATAGGCCAAGGCCGCCATGCGAGTGGCGGAAATGAAGCGCAGCGCGTAGTAAAAAATCAGGTAGGAAACCACTGAACCGCAGACAGCCATGTACGCCAGCGCCAGCCACGCCGTGCTGCTGGCCGCTGGGACACCACTGACGATCAGGCTGCCGACTGTGATCGGAAGGAAAATCAAGGCCCCCAGTGAATAGATGAAGGTGGTCAGCGAAAGCGCGTCAAAGCGGGGAGTGAGTTCCTTAGCCGAGTACGACGTAGCAGGCGAAAGCCAGCCCAGCGGTTAGGGTTAACAGGTCACCCACCAGCGTGGGCCCGCGCCCCGGCTGCTGCTCTCCAGCCAGCACCGCCACCCCGGCCATCGAGATGGCCAGCCCTGCGATCTTCAGCGCAGTGAGCTTCTCCAGCCCGTGGAGGCGGGCGATGATCAGCACGAACACCGGGCTGAAACAAATAATCAACGAGGCATGCGCTACGCTGGTGTGCTTCAGCCCGGCTATGAAGAATAGCTGGTTAGAGACAATCCCAAACAGAGTCAGCACGCCCAGCAGCTTCCATTCGCGGCGCAGCGCCTGGAACCCTGCCACTCCCCGTCGGGCGGTAAAGTAGGTCACCAGGAAAAAGGCCGCCAGCATGACGCGCAACCCACCCAGGGTCAGGATGGGAAACTCGCGTACGGCGAGCTTGCCGATGACGAAGTTGCCCGACCATAGCAGGACCATCAGGCCGAGAAGTAGGTAGAGGCGGAAGCGAGAAATCGGTGGCGGACGGTGCTCCGCTTCCAGCACCGCCGGCCGCACTTCCTCCGGCGCGGGGAGAATCCCGTGGTGCTTCAGCGAAGTTCCTCTTTTCTGGCAGTGAGCGCTTCGATGTAGTCCCAATCCAGCTCGAAGCCCAGTCCGGGAGCATCGCTCGCCAGGATGGTTCCGCGCGGGGTCACTTCTACCGGCGGCACGATGATGTCGCGCGCCCAATAGCGCTGGCTGGCTGAGACGTCGCCAGGCAGCACAAAGTTCTCCATGGTGGAGAGGGCGATGTTGTGCGCACGGCCGATGCCCGACTCCAGCATGCCCCCGCACCAGACCGGCACGCCGGCCGCCTGAGCCGCGTCGTGAATACGGCGCGCCTCGGCAAAACCGCCAACCCGGCCCAGCTTGATGTTCACAATGCGTGCCGCGCCCAGCTCGATGGCCTGCTCGGCCAGCCTGAGGTTTCGGATGGACTCGTCCAGGCAGATCGGCGTCTGCAAACGCTGTTGTAGGCGGGCGTGGTCCAGCAGGTCGTAGTAGGCCAGAGGCTGCTCGATCATCATCAGGTAGCAATCGTCCAGCCGCTTCAGGTGGTCAGCGTCGGCCAGCGTATACGCCGCATTGGCATCCACCATCAAGCGAATGGCAGGAAACCGCTCTCGCACCTGAGCCACCACATCCACGTCCCATCCCGGCTTGATCTTGATTTTGATGCGCTGGTAGCCGGCATCCTGTTCCCGCTGGATGAGCTCCAGCAACTCCTCCACTGTATTCTGAATGCCGATGGAGACGCCGCACGGAATCTCCTGGCGCTGGCCGCCGATGTGCTGCCACAAGGGCCGGCCGTTCATGCGCGCTTCCAGCTCCCAAGCGGCCGCTTCCACTCCTGCTTTGGCCATGTTGTGGCCGCGGATGTGTCCGAGCAAACTGCTGATCTCCCCGGCGCACCCCAGCGGGCGACCGAGCAGGCACGGCGCAATATAGTCTCGCAGGATATGCCAGGCGGTCTCGGTGGTCTCTTCATTGTACAGTGGATGCCTCGGCGCCGTCACCTCGCCCCAGCCTGAGGCGCCCTCGGCCTGCACCTCGACCAGCACAATCCGCCGATCCGTGGTGCGCCCAAAGCTGGTTTCAAAGAAGGAAACCAGCGGCATGCGGATTTCGCGGAGTACAATTCCTTCAAGTTTCATAGCGAGAATTTCTGCGCTGCTTGGAGATGTCTCAGTGGCTGTCCGCAAGAGTGGAGATCGTGTTCAAAATCCGCTTTGCGCAAACTGGCCGGGGTGGAATCGCCCCAAGTATTCGACCTGTTCCTCTTTTGTCAACTCTCCCCAAATGGATCCAGCCATGCAGGAGGCTGCCCAGGGAAAATTTATATTGGACGTATTGACCTCACCGGTTTCTGGATTCCAGTGTTCCACTGCTCGCCCGTCTTGCAGCGTTCCAACGGTACGCTGCACAATATACAGATAGGGCATTTGATAACCGTAGGAGTAAAATCCATCCATCACGGGTTTTGTTGAGGCCATCCATGCAGGTCCGAGCCAATATCTGTCCGGATCGTAAACCCGATTTGAAATATACTGGCCGCCAGCGGTGTGTATCATCATGGGCTGGGTGGGAATCGGAATCCCATTCACCGGCCACCACATCCACGGGTTAACCAATTGCAATGCTAACTGAGATGCTCTTTCTGCGCTGGGAATATGACCAAACATCGGGAAGAAGCCAGCAATGGCGGGCGAACGAAGCACGTCACCCTCTTCAATCCTGCGGGCGCCTTTTTCCATAAGCCCCACCGCCCGCTCATTTAGCTCGCAGTGCCTAGCTCCTTCTTGATCCTCCAGGCACGTCCAGTAGTCCTCCTTCGGTTCATACCAAAGGTGTCCCGCTTCGTCCTTGTTGGGGCGGCTAAATTGTTCGACTATGAAAGGATCTCCTGGTCGCACATTCAGCCGATAACGTCCACTGCCGTGCTTACCGGCGACCCATGTCCAATACTGCGGGGTACATTTGTATTCGTACTGGATCGTCCCATTTGAATCGAGGCCAACCGAGACTAGCCGCTCATCAAGGTCCACAGACTCGCGGGCCTCTTCGGTTAGCACGCAATGTCCCCTTCCCTGGTTGGCCGCTTCGCAATTCCAATATTTCATTCTAGGTTCACAAAGAATTCGACCTCGCTGCCCGACACCAGGTCGGCAGAATTGCTGTTCCACGACGCTTCGGAACATTCGCGTTACATCACGGTTGTAGTACGTCTTATCCTGCGGCTCCCAGAGATGCTCGTTCATTGCCTTCTTCATCCGATCCAGATAGGCTTGGTAGCGGACAATCTCGTCATTCCAGGTGCCCACAATTTCATTCTTGCGCCCTCTCATCGCGCTTATACGGAGCACGTTCGTATCCGTGTCTCTCAGTACCTTTGCCATGGCGATTTGTGCTTCCAGACTACGCGCCATCACCGCCGTGAGTGCAACATCCTTGGCGTTGTAGGGGCTTGCGTTGTAAACGGTCACCGGTTCCAGCTCCAGTTCTTTGATAATGCTGTAGAACACGATCTTCGACGCGTAGTAGTACTCACTGGGTCGGCCTCTCGCGAGTTTCGGATCCACGGGGTTCCCAGGCTTCTTATCAACACGATTGTCCACTCTATTCTTTTCCACCACCTCCATCGCCCAGTCAGGAATGAGACGGTCAGGAAGATGCCGCATCATCACCATGAGATGGTACCAAGCGTTGTCCATGCCGTTCACCCAGGCGTCTCGTCCGGAAAGTACCCCTTCGTCATAGGGATCTAATCCCGTGCGAATTGCCTCCGTATTTGCCCGGACATAAGGGTAAACCTCCTTGAGGAAGGCCACACCGTGCTGCTCATGAATCTTCGTCAACTCCTCATACACACGCCAGACTGTCCAAGCAAAAAACGGCAGTTGCATGATCTCGCTAGTCCGATTGCGTTCTTTTTCCGAATCTATCTTTCCGGTCGGTCGGAATCGGAAATCTGGAAAGTAGTAATATGTTTTGTTCCTGAATTCGGGTAATCTCCCCGTTTGCCTATCCCCGAAAATGATCTGAGACAGCCACCCGTAGAGCCCGAGGCTTTTTGCTTCCTCACTCCTCCACATACCGTGATAAATGATAAACCGCACTGCCTGAGCCCCCTCATATGGATCCACATTGGCAAGAAGCAAGGCGATATTAACCTCGTTGTCATGTTTCCACTGATAGGGGTACGTCTCGCCAGCCACAATCATGGGAAAGTCTTCAACGAAACGATATGCCAGGTGACCTTGATTGCCTTTGAAAAATATGACTCCCCGGATAAAGGGAAACCGGTAAGGTTGGCCGCGACCGGCTAGTACGGTTCGCACCAGCCTTAAAACCATCTTTCTCGAGGCTTCATGCTCCGTCTTGATGCGCTGACAGGCGGCGTTCTCGAGCGACTCGAGAAGTTCCTTTTTCTTACGGATGGACGTTTTTGTAGCTTTGGTTTGAGTGCTATCTTGGTTAGAAAGGATATCCCCATAGATTCGATTCAATCGTTTCAAATCGCCAGCAAGGTCACGATCCAGGAAAGCATAGGCCAGGAAAGCACAGCCAATGAGAGGCTGCGTCTCAGCCGATTCACACGCAACACCCAGCGTTTGGATAATGTCAGCTGCTTCGGCGGCTGATTTATTGTCCAACTCAGCAAGGTCCGTGACAACGACAAATGGGCGCTTTCGCTGCTCGAGCGTCCTCTCCGCGTTGCGCATCATGGCGAACATTTCCGGTTTACTGAATGGCAGGCGGCGACCTGCCCTTCCCGCCGGCTGTGAGACCAGTTGCGCGATGACGGCACGCCACTTGGTCGCAGCGTCTTCGTCCATGTCTCTTAAGGCTGCACCGCGCTTTTCTTCAAGAGCACGGAGCAAATCCCTATCCTGCGGCGTCTGCGGTCCAAAGTCGTTCCTGGCCACGACAGTGTCCCGGAGGGCCTCAAACTCTTCCTCCTCGCAGTGTCGAAGGCCATACTCCAGTTCGTGGGGAGCCACACTTGCCTTGACCAACTCAACTCTGCCTTCGCGGCCAGCGGTCGCGTCGCTAAATTTTCGGACAAACTCGTAGTAGCTTTCTCTCCGGCGCATCCTGTTCATCTGCGCTAGGATCTCCAGCTCAATATCGTCTTGGTTGTCGGGGTCAATTCCATAACGTTGTAGGAATGCTTCAAAACCGGTCTCACCCACCTGCGCTCGAACGAAAGTGCAGAGTGGTTCGGTTTTTAGTTCTTCTTTCTCAACCATCCCGCGAAGAAAACTTCCCCGTTTTTTTGGTTGGTTTCCAAGGGTGATGTCCCGTTCATTCGCGCTGAGCTGTCTTAGTTGTTCCGCTTCCCGTAAAAGGACATAAACCTCTTTCAAGAATTGGGGATACTTATCAGGGAAGATGCCGTCATCGACAGGGCGGATTTGTGCTTGCGTGGAATTGGCTGCGGACACGCCGGGTGTCAAGCATGCGATGACATGAGCTAGGCAGGCGACCAGGATAAGAATCGGGATAAGAACCAGGATAAGAAAAAGCGCCGACCGAGTGTCCGCTTTCATGATGCCTGCCCGCCGATTCATATGTTCCGAGACCTGTCTTCTAATCTATGCGCGCCGACCAGCAGGACGAGCTCTGGCCCTATCACGAAAGTGTTTCCCCCTTTTGCAACAAATACGCGCCGTTCCTGTCAGAGCCGGTCACGACCCATCCTTCGGCGAAGGCTTTTTCGAACTCGCACCGGAGGCGCTGCTGAATTTCGAGCGCCCGCTCCCGGTCTGCACGCTTGATTTCCCCAATCTCAGGCGGCACATGCAGGCGAAGCGCCGGGCCGAAACTGGCCGGCCCGCCCCCGAGCACGCGGGCCACGCGGGGCGTGTCTACCCACCACTCGGCCACCAGCCGGTCGGTCGGCAAGCCTGCCTGAAGCGCCGAGGAGCTCGCGCCGTACAGGTTGGGAACGTAGCGACTCACCACCACCCCCAGGCGCTCCAGATTGATGAAGGCGTTTTTCAGCTCCAGCGGATCGAAGGTCCACTCCACCGAGCGAATGCAGCGCGCCAACGCGTCGTCGCGCTGCATCAGCTTGAGCCGGCGACCCACCCCACGGTTCTGGTACTCGGGCAGAACGCCCAGCATGTGGGAATGTAAATAGGATTGGCCTCTGCGGATTCCTGGCAGCGCCACCAAGAAGCCCACCATCCGCGCGCCTGGCCCAAACGCCCCGAAGACCTGGCCGCCGATTTTCCGCGCCACCACGAACAGGCGGGCCGGAACTACCTCCGGGTCGGCATAGCCCCACACGGCCTTCTGCACCTGCACACACTGGCGAAAGTCGTCCTCGCTGGTGCAGGCGCGACAGGTGAGTTCCCCTTGGCTCACCGCACCGCCTCGCTCTTGGAGCGCTGCCACAACTCGTCCATCTCCTCGAGCGTGGACTCGGCCGGCTTCTTGCCCCGCTCGGCCAGGCGCGCCTCCAGCCAACCGAAGCGCCGGCGGAACTTGTCATTGGCGCGGCGCAAGGCGCTTTCCGGCTCCAGACCCAGGAAGCGGGCCACGTTAACGGCCACGAACAGCAGGTCGCCCAACTCTTCCTGGCAGTGCTGGCGCCGGTGCTCAGGCTCGGCCTCGGCCAGCGCCTGGCGCAGTTCGCCTAGCTCTTCGCTGACCTTCTCCAGCAGCTCTTCGACACGCCGCCAGTCGAAGCCCACAGACGAGGCGCGGGAGTTAAGCTGGTAGGCTTCCAGCAGAGCCGGCATCGCGCGCGCCACCCCGTCCAGCAGCGTCGCGCCTGTCGGCGGCGCGCCGTGTCGTTCGGCCTGCTCCCGCTGCTCCTCGGCCTTGAGTTCCTCCCAGCGGCGAAGCACGTCGCCAGGAGTCCGGGCCTCGGCGCCACCAAAGACGTGCGGATGCCGGCGCACCATCTTGGTGTGAATGCGCTGGACTACGTCATCCATGGTGAAGCGACCCTGCTCGGACGCCATCTGCGAAAAGAAGACCACCTGCAGCAGAAGGTCCCCCAGCTCGCCTGCGAGTTCCTCAAAGTCGCGCCGGTCAATGGCGTCCACCACTTCGTAGGTCTCTTCCAGCAGGTAGGGCTTGATGGAATCAAAGGTTTGGGCGCGGTCCCAGGGACACCCGTCGGGCGCCCGCAGCCGCGCCATCAGCGTCACCAAGTCGGCAAATCGCTCACCCGGCATACGTTGTGAAGACAAGCGAACAAGACTAACAGAGGGTCGCGCCCAGGACAACGTAGTCGGCCGCGGGTAGTGGTGCACTGGCGCAAGTGCACCACTGCCCGGCCGTGGGCTCCCACAGCCCGGCGACGCGGCTGTGCTAGACTTAGAATCTAACTGGGAATTTAACTGGGAATTCACTGGAAGCGTGCAGGTGCCGATGGACGAGGAGAAACAGCCGGAATTTCAGGTTACCGACCGGCGCAGGGTGACGTCGGAAGGAGACCTGCGCGAAGGGGTCGAGGATGCCCCTCGTCCGGAGCCGACGCCTTCACTGCCGCTCTCGCGCCCGGCGGCGCAGCCAGCCGGGCCCACACCCTCAGTACTAGCACCCTCAGCACCAGGACTCTCGGCCCCAGCGCCCTCGGCCCCGGCACCCTCAGTCGAAGCCGAGCAGGCTGCCCGGAAATACGCAGCCGTCGGAACCGGTATTGGTCCCTCCTTTGACAAGATTGTGGTCTTCTTCACTCAGACGGCCATGCTGCAACTGGGCCTGCTGACCACCGACCCGAGCCAGCCGCTGGAGCCGGACCTGTTCGGGGCCCGCGACACGATTGACATGCTGGCCCTGCTCGCGGATAAGACCCGTGGCAATTTGACCCCGGCCGAGCAGCGCTTGTTGGATAGCAGTATCTACGAGCTACGCATGGCCTGGATGGAACTCAACCGCAAGTACTCGAAAGCGCCGTGACCGGGCTACTGACCGTGCTGGGCTCGGGAACCTCCCTGGGGGTGCCCACCATTGGCTGCCGCTGCCGCGTCTGCCTTTCCCAGGATCCGCGCGATAAGCGCACCCGCCCGTCGCTCCTGCTGCAATACGGGGGGCGCAACGTGGTCATTGACACCACACCCGACTTCCGCTTCCAGGCCCTGCGCGCCGGCCTGTCGCGGCTGGATGCCGTGCTCTACACACCCCCCCATGCAGACCACATCCTGGGGCTGGACGACATCCGCCCCTTCAATTTCCACCAGAACAGCGCGGTCGCCATTTACGGCAGCCGTAAGACGATTGACTCCATCCGCCGGACGTTCCACTACATCTTTGGCGGCAACGCGCCGTTCGGGGGAGTGCCGCAGGTAGCGGCGCACGTGCTGGACGGACCGCTGGAGCTGTTCG
>JAKZXP010000019.1:0-3321 GCA_047514915.1 Terriglobia bacterium | reverse complement strand
GGCCTGCTGGAAGCCATTGACGTGGTGTCGGGAATCAAGGGGATCGCCTTCGTCTACTTCAACGAAAGGGATGTCGTGCGCCACACACTGGTGCAGCAGATCATCAAGGCGTACGAGAGCTACGCGACGCAAACCGCCGCCGTTGTCAATGGTGGCGGCACGGTCCGAGATGGGACGCCGGTAGAGGGGCCGAACGGGGATCGACCGCCGGGAGTCGTGTCCAACGAGTCCATTTCAGAGTAGCCACCAACCCACCGCCAACAGCATGACAGCCACAGCGCCAGAAACTCCCTCCGACAGTGACAACGGACCCACGCTGCTGAACCGGCAACGCCGCGTGAAGCTTTCCATTCCCCCACTGCAGGATTTCCTGCGGCGGTTGCAGCGGGAGGTAGCTGCCGGGAGTCCCGTCAGCGTGTGTCTGGTTTCGGATGCGGTCATGCGGCGGTACCAGAAGCGCTTCCGAGGTCTGAACCAGCCGACCGACGTGCTGTCGTTTCCGGATGGAGCCGACGGGCGGGCGGGCGACTTGCTGGTTTCGGCCGAAACCGCCCAGCAGCAGGCCCGACGCCTGGGCCATTCCGTGGAGACTGAAATCCGAATCCTGCTGCTGCATGGCCTGCTGCATCTGATGGGCTTTGACCACGAGGCACCTCGGGAAGCCGCGCGGATGGCGCGCGCCGAGCGGCGCTGGCGTAAGCGGCTCGCCTTGCCTCAGGGTTTGATGGAACGGGTCCACCAATGATTCTGCTGGCCGCCATCCTGATTGTGCTGAGCGTCGCGCTGCTCACCCTGTTCGCCTACGTGGACCGCCTCTACACAGAAATGGGCAAGTTCTTCCTGGTCGGCGTCGAGGACAACATCGAGATGTTTGAGCGCCAGGTCGAACCCTCGCTGAAGTTGGACCGCGTCCGCGCCGGCCTGACGTTTGCTCTGCTGGCCCAGATGATGATCCTGGCGCTAGCCGTGCTGGGCGGCTATCTGGCTTTTGCTCGGGTTGCCCTCAATTGGGCCACGGTTCTGCAGACGGTCGTCTTTCTGGTGGTGACCGTGGTGCTGTTCGCTCATCTGGTCCCGCACGTGCTGATCACCCGTACCAGTGGCGAGTGGCTGGTGCGCTTCACCGGCCTGCTATGGCTTTCGGCTCTGTTGGCCACTCCGGTGGTGGCCGTGCTTTCTTTTTCTTTCTCCATGGCCGCGCTGGGCGCCGAGCCGGGAGCCGAGCAGGAGAATTCCAAGAGCATCGAGAAAAACATTGAAGCGCTGATCGAACGCGGCGAAGAACAAGGGCTGATCGAGGAAGGGGACCGGCGGCTGATTCAGTCGGTGGTGGAGTTCGGCGACAAGACTGTGCGCGAGGCAATGACCGCGCGCCCGAACATTGTAGCCGTGGAAAAGAACGTCACGCTGGAGGACTTGCTGCGGACGATCGAGACCAAGCACTACTCCCGCGTTCCGGTGTACTCCGGCGACCTGGACAACATCGAAGGCTTCGTCTACACCCGGGAGATCATCCAACTGGAGGACCAGGAGCTGAAGCGCATGCGGGCCGGCGAGCGACTCCGACCGGTCCTGTTCGCGCCGGAAACCAAGCCGGTGGCCGAGCTGTTCCGCGAGATGCAGCACCAGAACATCCACATGGCCGCGGTCATTGACGAATACGGCTCGGTGGCCGGCGTGGCCACCATGGAAGATCTGGTCGAGGAGATCGTGGGCGAAATTCACGACGAGACCGAAACGCCGGGCGAGGTGGTGGCGGAAGCAGACAATTCTTACCTCCTGGCTGGCCACGTAGATATCGACCGGCTGGAGGAATTGTTCGGCGTGCGACCCGAAACGTCGGCTGACGTGGCCACGGTAGCCGGCCTGGTTAATGCGCTGGCCGGCCATGTGCCGCAGCCCGGCGAGGTCTTCGATCACAACGGGCTGCGCTTTGAGGTCCTGGCCGCCAATGGCCTCAAGGTCGATCGCCTGCGCATTTCCATGCGTCCTGCCGACACCGGGGAGGCATCGTCGGTCCCCGGATGAAGGCGGTGCCTCAGGGCCGTTTTGCTTCTGGGTTTATCTCGATCCTGGGCCGCCCCAACGCTGGCAAGTCCACTCTGCTGAACACTCTGATCGGCTCCAAGATCGCCATCGTCACGGACAAGCCGCAGACCACACGCAACCGTATCCAGGGCATCGTGAACCGACCTGGCGCGCAGATCATCTTCCTGGATACCCCCGGCATCCACAAACCCGACAGCCGGATCAACCAGAGGATGATGGCCGAGGTACGCGAGGCGCTCCACGGGTGTGATCTGCTGCTGCTACTGGCGGACGCCACCCGCGCCTTCGGCCGTGGCGACCGGTACGCCCTGGAGATGATGAAGAAGGCCGGCCAGCCCAGCTTCCTGCTGCTGAACAAGATTGATCTGCTCCCCGACAAGCGCATCCTGCTTCCGCTGATGGAACAGTATCGCCAACGGCACGATTTTGCTGAATTCCTTCCCACCTCCGCGCTCACCGGCGACGGCCTGGAGACGCTGGTTGAACGGATTATCGCCGCCCTGCCGGAGGGTCCCCAGTACTTCCCTTCGGACCACCTCACCGATCAGCCCGCTCGCTTCCTGGCTGGCGAGATCGTCCGGGAAAAGGTCATCCTGCTGACTCGCCAGGAATTGCCCTACTCGACAATGGTGCTGGTGGACAGCTTCGAGGAGAAGCCCGGCCTGCTTCGCATTCACGCCACCGTCTACGTCGAGCGCGCCGGCCAGAAGGGGATCGTGATCGGGGCCCGCGGCGAAAAGCTGAAGAAGATCGGCACCTGGGCCCGCGAGGAGCTTGAGAAACTGTTCGGCCTGAGAGTCTACCTGGAGCTGTTCGTGAAGGTGCGTCCCGGCTGGCGCGAAAGCCCGCGGTTCTTGCAGGCCGTTGACTGGCGCAGTATGGTGGGTGAAGAGAAAAGCGATTCCGACGAAGGGCCGTTGACGTTATGATCATGCTGCGACTCCTTGTTTGCTTGCTGATTCTGCGGCTTGTGCCGTTCCCTCTCTTGCCAGCGATCAGGAGACCAAAGACGGCATCATGACCGACCACGTGCGTCGCCGGTGAGCCAGGCCAGTGAAAAAGGTAAGCTTGGGTCCCGAGCGCTACTACGGCGAATACGGGAATTTGGAGGGCCCGACATGCTTCTACGGATTCTTGTATTCTCGTCCCAGTAAGATTTTCATTTTGTTATTTATTTTCAGTTAGTTAGAAGAAAGCCAGGCTGGCAGCTTGATTGCTCAGATAGGAGGCAAGATTAGCTCGTGCCCTGCTTGGTGGCCCCGCGAGGTGGAG
>JAKZXP010000018.1:0-4434 GCA_047514915.1 Terriglobia bacterium | reverse complement strand
GGGCCGAGTAAGTCATGCCCCGTTCCTGGCATTCGGCCATGTCGTATTTCAACTGCAACCCGACCGGATCGCCGCACTTGTTGCAGAAGGCGACCACGTTGCGGTTGAAAGTGCCGCAGCGGGTGCACAGCACTTCTTGCCCAATGGCAAATGGATTGGTGACGATCGTGGCCGCACAGTTCTGGCAGGTGGAGCGGAGGTGGTGCAGGCCCTTGAGGTTGCCGCATTTGCACTCCCAGTTGCCGATCGAGTAGTCCACGAACTCCAGCGACGAGATGCCGCGGAAATCGGTGATGGGAAAGACGGAATTGAACACCGACTGCAACCCGAGGTCCTCCCGCTCGCTGGGGAGTCGGTCCATCTGCAGGAAGCGGTCGTAGGACTTCTTCTGGACCTCGATGAGGTTCGGGATGGGGACCGTGGTGCCGATCTTGGAAAAATCAATCCGTTCCTGCGGGCCGTGCAAGCTAGTCTGCATAGGTTAAATCTCCTCCGCCGCCAAAGCCGGGGCGCCACGACGACCGGAACCGGCCAAGGGAAGGCAACACTCCTCCCTCGGATATGCTCGTCGCGCAAATGGGAAATACGCCACAGCCAATTGCCAGCCAACTACCAGTCAACTATTAGTCGAACCCTGTCGCCTCTGCTGCGCCGGGCACCTCCCGGCGCTGAGGTCACACAGCAGACCGCAACCGTGGACGAAAACCCTTACTTGACTTCAGCTTACTTGACTTCAACAGTGGCCCCAGTCTCAGTGAACTTCTTCTTCAGTCCCTCGGCCTCTTCTTTCGTAACCGCTTCCTTAATGGGCTTGGGTGCACTGTCCACCAGGTCCTTGGCTTCCTTCAGGCCCAGACTGGTGACTTCGCGTACTGCTTTAATGACGCTGATCTTGTTGGTTCCCACCGAGGTCAGGATGACGTTGAACTCAGTCTGCTCTTCGACCACAGGCGTCGCCGAGGGACCGCCCGGGCCGACCCCGGGTACTACCACCTGAGCGGCGGCGGCCGAGACGCCAAACGTCTCTTCCAACTGCTTCACCAACTGCGAGGCCTCCAACAAGGAAAGGGCTTTGACCTGTTCTACGATGTTGTCAATCTTCTCGTTTTCAATCTTCTCCGGCATCTCTTCTCCTCAAAAGGTGCATGGTCGCAAGTGCGACCAAATCACTGCGTTGGAACTGCCTAGCTATTCGACAAACTTGTTGGCCTCGACAGCCTGATTGACCACCGACGCCAGACTGCGGGCGACCGCTGTGACTGCAGACGCCACTCCCCGGGCCGGTGCGTTCAACATGTAGAGCACTCGTAGGATCAGCGCTTCCCTGCCCGGAAGAGCGGCCAGCTCGGTAATTTCCTGAATGGAGACCGCGCGGCCCTCTACCACACCGGCCTTGAAGACGAATGAGGGATTCGCTTTGGCGTAGGCGACCAGGATCTTGGCCAGCGCCACCGGATCCTTCTCGGTGTATGCCACAGCGGTGGGACCCACCAGGTTCTTCAGAGCGCTTTCGGCAGAAGTCCCTCGCGCCGCCAGCTCGGCCACTGTGTTCTTGACCACCCGGTATCTGCCCCCCGCCGTGCGCACCTGCTTGCGCAATTCGTACTCCTGAGCAACGGTCAGCTTGGAAAACTCCGAGACCAGCACGTTGGGCATGTTTTCCAGGTCCGCCCTCAGCCCTTCCACATCCTTCCGTTTCTGCTCGCGGTTCTTCATTGTTGAGGCTGCTCGATCAGCTCCGACTCTTCTGGGCCACTGGCCCCACCTTCATCCACGACCGGTCTTCTGCAAGGCCTCTGGAAACCCACCGGGTTGCGAGACCGCGCAGCGCTAAGGCTCAGCTTCCAGAACCGCTACGTCAAGCGAAATCCCAGGAGTCATCGTCGCCGACAGGGTGACGCTGCGCACGTACTTGCCTTTGGCCGCAGCCGGCTTGGCTTTGATGACGCTGCTAATCAGGGTGCCGGCATTTTCTACCAGTTTGTCTGTCTCGAACGAGATCTTGCCGACCGGCGCGTGGATGACACCGGTTTTGTCGGTTCGGAATTCAATCTTGCCGGCCTTGATCTCACGAACGGCGCGCGCCACCTCGAAGGTTACCGTGCCGGTCTTGGGGTTGGGCATCAGGCCGCGAGGTCCGAGCAGCTTGCCCAGCTTGCCGACTGACTTCATCATGTCCGGGGTGGCGACGACCGCCTCAAACCCTAGCCAGCCTTGCTGGATCTTGGTGACCACATCATCGCCCCCCACCCAGTCAGCGCCGGCTTCCTCAGCTTCGCGCACTTTCTCGCCGGAGGCGATCGCCAGCACGCGCTTGGACTTGCCCAGCCCGTGCGGCAATACCACCGTTCCCCGCACCATCTGGTCGGCGTGTTTCGGATCGACTCCCAGCCGCAACGCCACCTCCACGGTTTCGTCGAACTTGGCGTACCGGATCTTCTTCAGCAACGGAACAGCTTCTTCCAACTTGTACGTTCGGGCTTCCACCTGCTGGCGGGCCTTCACGTAGTTCTTACCTTGGCGATGGTTGGGCATAAGCGGTTCTTTACTCAGCGCTACTCGATCTCGATGCCCATGCTGCGAGCCGTCCCCCTGACGCTGCGAATAGCTGCTTCCAACGAAGCCGCGTTCAGGTCCGGGAGTTTGGCGCGCGCAATGTCCTCTACGTCCTTCTCCGTCACCTGGCCGACCTTGTTCCGGTTGGGGTCGCCGGAGCCCTTGGCGATTCCGGCGGCGCGCTTCAACAACACCGAGGCCGGTGGCGTTTTGGTCACAAACGTGTACGAGCGGTCCCCGTACACCGTCAATACCACGGGAATGATCAGACCCTCCATCTCTTTGGCCGAGGTCTTGGCGTTGAACGCCTTGCAGAAATCCATAATGTTGACCCCGTGCTGGCCCAGAGCTGGCCCCACCGGCGGGGCCGGCGTCGCTTTGCCGGCTGGAATCAGTACCTTGACCCGCGCCGCAACTCTCTTACCTCTGGGTGTCGCCACTGCCATGTCTCACCACCAGTCCCGCTTCTATAGCTTCTCCACGTGCAGGAATTCCAGCTCGACGGGCGTCGCGCGGCCAAAGATGGTGACCAGCACCCGCACCGTGTTGCGATCCGCGTTGATCTCATCCACCACCCCGGTGAAGTTGGAAAACGGCCCCTCCGTGATCTTCACCGTTTCGTTCTTCTCAAAGCTAAGTTTCGGCTGCGGCTTCTCAGCCGAGATGGCGGCCCGGTTCAGGATCTGGTCCACTTCCTCCGGGGAAAGCGGAGTCGGCGTCTGGCCCGTGCCGACAAACCCGGTCACCCGAGGAGTCGCCTTCACCAAGTGCCAGAGGTCGTCGCTCATTTCCATTTCCACCAGCACGTAGCCGGGGTAAAACAGGCGCTGCGTCTGCACCGTTTTTCCCCCGCGGCGCTCGGCCACTGTTTCCATCGGAATCTCGATCCGCCCGATCTGCTCATCCAACCCGAAGGCCTGCACGCGACTGCGCAGGCTCTCAGCCACCTTGCGCTCAAAGCCCGAGTAGCTGTGGATGATGAACCACTGCTTGTTGCCGGTCGGCACAGCCGAGACCGGCTGGCGCTCCCGCTCCTCTTGCGGTTCCTGCGACTGTACCTGCTCTGGCTCTGGCTCGCCCATGTCTAACCCCGGAACCTCTGGAATACCTGCTCAATCAAGCGACTAAACACAATATCGGCCAAAAACAAATAAAAGCCGAAGAAAAACACGGTCACGATGACGACCAAGGTTGTGGCCCGCACCTGCTTTCGCTCCGGCCAGGTGACTCGTTTCAACTCCAGGCGCGTGTCATGGATGAAACTCGAAATCCGACCAGGCCAGGACCGCACGGTGTCCAAGAGGCCCATAATGCCTCCCTCGTGGCGGACTTCCCGGACGACCCCGGTCGCCGTACGCATCTTGGTTTGCTTCATCTGCCTTCCGCGTCAGCGCGCCCGAAACCGACGCTGGTAGATTACATCAAGCCCCCTGCAAAACTGGCAGGGGCGGAGGGATTCGAACCCCCACAACCGGTTTTGGAGACCGGCGGTCTACCGTTGAACCTACGCCCCTGTTTCCATCGCGGATCTATTCGCGCCCTTCCTCGATCTGCAATCTCGAAATCCAAAGCCTACTTGACTTCCATGTGCGCCGTGTGGTGCCGGCACGTGCGACAGAACTTCTTGAACTGCAACCGATCAGGGGTCTTCTTCTTATTCTTGGTTGTCGTGTAGTTGCGGTTCTTGCAATCCATGCACTGCAAGGTAACAATGTCGCGCGGCATGGCAGTGGCTCCTTACTCAACGATCTCGGTGACGGTGCCGGCGCCGACGGTGTGGCCGCCCTCGCGGATGGCGAAGCGCATCTCCTTCTCCAGCGCCACTGCCGTAATCAGCTCCACTTCCAGCTCCACGTTGTCGCCCGGCATCACCATCTC
>JAKZXP010000017.1:0-7080 GCA_047514915.1 Terriglobia bacterium | reverse complement strand
CCCCAATGCAGCCCAATGGGCAGCCACAGTCGTCCGGTGCGCAGGTAGGCGACGGCGAACAAGATGCCTACCAGCATGGTGTTAACCGTGCCCACCAGGCTGGCGCCGGGATTGCTGTAATGCAGGGCAGCAAAAATCGCCCCCTGGACTAATACCGCCGCTGGCGTCCCAAGGACCTCCAGCAGCCGCTGGAAGGGGTAGCCGCGGGCCAGCAGCTCCTCGTGCACTGCGCCGGCCAGAAAAACGAAGAAAAACAACAGCAGGCGGGCGACACCCTCCGCTGCCGAAACGCCGCTTGGAATCACCCGCAAGTGCCCGGTGGCCCACTGCAGCAATGCGACACCCCCTATCATGGCTAGCCCCAGCAGAAAGCCGCCAGCCAGCTGGGAAAGCCAGCCCGGCTCGCCTCCCAGCCCGACAAAGCTGAGCGGTCGGTGGTCCACCGCCCTCAGCATGAACCCTGTGGCCATCGCCACCGCCAACAAGCCTACGATCACCGAGAACAGCACGAATTGCAGGCTGACCGTAGGCGGGGATGCCGGGAGCAGCAACAATCCCATCATCATCCAGGCAGAGACAAAAAGCACATACAGGAGAACGAACAGAAAGAAGCGCCAGGCCGCTCGCAAACGACCCGGCGGGCCAGCAAACGGAAGGGGAAACTTAGGAGTCATGGTTCAACCCTGGTCACTGCGATCCTGGCGGGGTCTCGGCGATTCTGGCGAGGTTGCTCCCTTGTCATTCCGAGCAAAGCGAGGAATCTGCTCTTTCAACCCGAGTAGCTTGCCGCTTCATCTCCGGCACACCCGGCCCGTTACACCCGGACGGTGAGTCCGCGGGCCGAGATGCCGACCGGCAGGACACGGGCGCCTTCGGTCGCCAGCGCTTGGGCCACGCGTTGCTTAGCGCCATCCTCCACGTAGAACAGCACGCAACCCCCGCCTCCGGCTCCGCAGACCTTGGCCGCGGTGGCCCCGTGGCGGGAAGCCACCCGGGTCAGGCGCTCAATGAGCGGCGTTGTGATGCCCGGGGCGTTCCTCTTGCGATGGTTCCATTCGGCCTGGATCAAGCGACCCACTTCTTCCCAGTCCTGCTGCTCCAGCGCCCGCCGAAGCAGCCGCGCAATTTCAGCGATACGGGTGAAGTTGCGGATCACCCGCTTGTCGCCATCAATGTGGGCCTTCATCACCTCCCAGTTGTTGATGCCCGACTCGCGTGGGACCCCGGTGTAGACCAGCACGAGGCGGCGCAGCAGCGCTCGGCTGTTCACCCGAATCCGTTTCCGGATCACGCCGCCGGGCGTCAGCCGAATGGCGTTCACGCCACCATAGGTCGCCGGATAAAAGTCCTGATCCCCGGTGGGCACGCGGATCACCTGGGCCTCCACGTTGCGGGCAATCTCCACCAATTTGAGCTTGGGGAAGCGTGCCCCGGTCCACTGGTTGAGCGCCCCGCACGCGGCTATGTTCAGGGCCGAGGAGCCGGCGATACCGGCTCCGGCCGGGGCCTCCGACGTGGCGGTCAGCGTCAGGCCTTGGACCGGCGCAAAGAAGCGGATCAGGCGAGCTAACAAAGGGAGCTTGTAGCGATCGGCCTTGATCAGCTGCGCGAGGCTCGCAAAAGTCTCGCGGAGTCCCAGATCGTGGGATTCAAGATGAATCCGCTTGTCGCGCCGTGGCTCGATGACGCAGGTGGCATAGAGCGTGGTAGCGAAGTTGATCGTCTGAGCGTCCTCGTGGAACAGGTAGAGCGGCCAGATGTCCAACGTGCCGCCGGCCAGATCCACCCGCGTGGGGGCGCGGCTGACGATTTTCATGCGCTTTTCCGTTTACTTTTCCTGGGGGTTTTCCTCAACCGCTCTACCTCTCCCTTCAGGTCCCGAACCGTGTGCAGTAGTTCGGGCAGGCGCCTGAAGGCGGTGATGCAGCGCAGCCAGAGCTTGTTGTCCAGGCCGGGCGCGCCGGAAATCATCTGCCCGGCAGGGACATCGCGGTGGACAGCCGACTTGGCAGTCAGCACGGCGCCGTCGCCCATCTTGAGGTGGCCGGCCGAAGCAGCCTGACCGGCCAGCAGCACATTGCGGCCCAGTTCGGTGCTGCCCGCCAACCCTACCTGGGCGCACAGCAGACTATTCTCGCCGACCGTGCAGGCATGGCCCACCTGCACCAGGTTGTCAATCTTGGTGCCGGCCTTGATGCGTGTCTCGCCCATCGTTCCCCGATCAATGCAGCTGTGGGCCTGCACTTCCACGTCATCTTCCAAGATCACCACGCCCGCCTGCACGATTTTGTAATGACTGCCATCGTCCTGGCGGGCAAACCCGTAGCCGTCGGACCCGATGATGACGCCGTTTTGCAAGATGACCCGATCACCGATCCGGCAATACTCTCGGACTACAGCGTGGCTATGGGCATAGAAATCGTTTCCAATGCGCGCCCCGCGATAAATGACCACGTGGGCGTGCAGCACGGCGTTGTCGCCAATCTCCACGTCCTCATCAATGGAGACGAAAGGACCCACGCTGGCGTTTTTTCCCAGGTGCGCGCTGGCCGCGACCGCTGCCTGCGGATGAATGCCCGGCACGGGTCGTGGCGGGCGGTAGAACAACTCCAGCGCCCGAGCAAAGCACAGGTACGGATTGGGCGAGCGGAGCACCGGCCGCCCCATGGACTCTATATCGGGGGAGACAATGGCCGCCGCCGCTCGGGTCTGGCTCAACCTGGGCGCATAGCGCGGGTTGGCTAGAAAGGTCAGTTCGGAGGGTCCGGCCTGCTCCATGCCGGCAACGCCGGTGATCTCCAACTCGCCGTCGCCCTCCAGGGCGCAGCTCAGCCGCTCAGCAATTTTGGAAAGTTTCATGGGAATTAGCGTTCCAGTTCGAGGATGAAACCAAGGGGCCGAGCCACGGCTATTCGGTAAACAGCCGGATTTGCGCCTGCGCCGCTACCGCAGCGCGCTTCTTCTGCCTCAGCGGGTGCCTGAGCGGGTTCCCAATCACTCCCATCACGGTCAGTTCAGCCAGCGAAGACTTCGGGACATAAATCCGCTGACTGTTCGCATAGGGGTCTGGGGGAACCACGGTGAAACCTTTTTCGCCCACCAGCAAAAGGTTATTGGGCAAGATGCCGTCCAGCACTTCGTTGTCTTTGAATTTCATCCGCAGCCACAAGCCGTCCAACTTGGGCCGGGAAGTGAATACTTTGCGCTCCAGGTGGCTGGGATTGCCTTCGAAGTCCCGGACGAAATGGACGCCCTTGACCTCCTTGTAGGACAGCGAGACTACCTGCCCGGTGACAGAAAGTATCTCAACCCCTTCAGGTTTGAGGAAAGTTTGGGGATTCACATAGCCGCGCACGACCTCCTTATTCATTTTTCGGACTAAGACCCGCTTGTGTGTGGACTGACTCAAGGTCGCGCCCTTTTGCCCCAAGGCGTCGCGCTATGCTAGTATAGCGTTCGTGGGATGTCAAGCTGACCAGGGCGTAACTCACTCATTTCTGGAGACTTCGTAGCTGTCCTCGAAAGACACAAAGCAGATTTTACGGTCGGCGGGGATTATTAGCACGCTGACCCTGGTCAGCCGCGTACTGGGCTACGTCCGCGACCAGCGAATTGCCTACATTCTGGGCACCTCCGTGGTTAGTGATTCCTTCGTTCTTGCCTACAGGATTCCCAATCTTCTCAGAAGGTTAGTGGCGGAAGGTTCAATGAGCGCCTCATTTATTCCCGTTTTCGCCACCTTCCTCAAGGAAAAGGAGAGCCACGAGTGGCGAGAATTTGCCAATCGCATGTTCTGGACACTCTCGCTGTTGCTGGCGGCCGTTGCCGTACTGGGCGTCATTTTTTCTCCCACTCTGGTGGACTTGTTGACGCTGAGCCCCGGCAATGTGGACGTCGAGCTGGCGGTTCTGCTGAACCGCATCATGTGGCCCTACATTTTCTTCATCGGCCTGTCGGCGCTGGCCATGGCTATCCTGAACAGCTTTCGGATCTTCGCCGTCCCGGCGCTGGCCCCGGTGCTGTTGAACCTGAGCGTCATTGGCTTTTCTCTGATGGCCTACCGCTACGATAGGCCTGCAATTCCGCTGGCGATTGGAGTCGTAGTCGGCGGCCTGCTCCAACTGGCCATCCAACTTCCCTTGCTGTGGCGGCAAGGGATGCGCTTCAGCTTCGGAATTTCGTTTCGCCACCCGGGCATCCGGCGTGTAGGGAAGCTGATGGTGCCCGGGATTGTAGGAATTGGCGTGGCCCAGATCAACTTCGTGGTGGATACCGTGTTTGCGACCCATGAGTTGATGCCCCCGGGCAGCCTGATGTCGCTGCAAATCGCCGACCGGGTCATGGAGCTGGTGCTGGGCGGCTACGCCATTGCCGTGGCCACGGCCATCCTGCCGATGATGGCCCAGCAGGTAGCAGAAAAGAACATGGACGCGCTGCGACAGACACTTTCCTTTTCCCTTCGGATTGTTTCTTTTATTACAATCCCTGCGATGGTCGGCCTTGTGGTTTTGCGGGAACCAATCATCCAGGTGTTGTTCCAGCATGGGCGTTTCGATGAGCGCTCCACTCAGGTGACAGCCTGGGCGCTGCTGTTCTTCGCCTTCGGCCTGCCCTGGTTTGCCGCGACCAAGATCATCGTGCCCGCTTTCTACTCGACCCAGGACATGCGCACGCCGGTGAAGGTTGCTGCCATCGTCATGGTGGCTAACGTGGTGTTTAACCTGATGTTTCTCGAGCCCCTGCGCAATGGCGGTCCGGCAGCGGCCACCTCACTGGCCGGTTTTCTGAACTTCGCGCTGCTGCTGGGGATTTTCGTGCGCCGCCACGGCGAGCTGGGCCATCGCGCCATCCTGCTTTCCGTGGGCAAGGCGTCGGCGGCAACCGCTGTCATGGGGCTGGCCTGCTGGAGCATGTTGCAGGCCTCCGGCTTCCAGCAGCCACATCCCCTGGGCTGGCAGGTGGCCCTGAGCTGGCAGGTGACGATGCTGGCCGGCATACTGGCCGCGGGAATCCTGGTATTCTTTGGCATGGCCCGATTGCTACGCTGTGAGGAGGTGAGCGAATTATACGGAATCGCGAAACAAAGAAGGCGGACAGCCCAACCCGGCCCGGGGCCTTCGGCGTAGTTCGACCGAAGGCTGACCTGAGCCAGGCTCGGCGCCGGATCGCTGAGTTCTTGAACTACATCCGTGTGGAAAAGCGTCTCGCCCTGAACACGGCAGCCGCTTACGAACGCGATCTGCACCGCTACGCCGCTTTCTTGGAAAACGGGGGTCGGCGCCCCGAAGAAGCCACTCGGGCTGACGTGCAGCGGTATCTGGCCTCGCTGTACGCGGCCAAGCTGGACGGACGGAGCATCGCCCGCCACCTGGCCACGCTCCGCGGCTTCTATCGGCAATTACTACGCGACGGTGTGCTCAAAACCGACCCCACACTGAACCTGGAATCGCCCAAGACCTGGAAGACCCTGCCCCGCTATCTGGCCCTGGAAGATGTCGAGCGCCTGCTGGCAACCCCCGATCCCGGCAGCCCCGGAGGGGCGCGGGACCGCGCCATGCTCGAGCTGCTCTACTCCACCGGCTTGCGCGTCTCGGAACTGGTTGCGCTGCGCACCGGAGACCTGCACGCCCAACTGGGCTACCTTCAGGTGACGGGCAAGGGCAACAAGCAGCGGCTAGTGCCAGTGGGACGTTCGGGGCTGGAGGCGGTGGAGACCTACCAGCGCGGCGCCCGCCAGGCTTTGCTAGGACGGCGCACCTCGCCCTTCTTGTTCGTCAGCCGGCGCGGACCGCGTCTGACGCGCCAGGCATTCTGGAAGATGATGGTGCAGGCCGGGCGGCAGGCTGGCATCCGCCAGCGGTTGACCCCCCATCTGCTGCGCCACAGTTTCGCAACACACCTGCTGGCGCGCGGCGCCGACCTGCGCTCCGTGCAGCAGATGCTGGGACACGCTGACATTGCTACTACTCAGATCTATACCCATGTACTGTCCGAGCGACTCCGACAAGTATTCCTTCGCCATCACCCCAGGGCTTGAGCCAGAATTGGTGACGGCGGTTGGTGACTGACGATCATGCCTGACTTCCTGTTTCTGATGGAGAGCCGCCTGGCTCCAGAACAAATAGCCGTCGTGCAGCGCTTGGAGCATCTGGCGGCTGAGCGGGACCTCAATCTCTTTTTGGTTGGGGGCGCACTGCGGGACATGCTGTGCGGACATCCGATCCGCGACCTGGACTTCGCCGTCGAGGGCAACGCGCTGAAGCTCCTGTGAGCGGTGGAAAAGTTGCCGGGCGTGGCGGTGCGCGAGATGGATCGGCAGCGCCAATCCGCCGAACTGACCTTTCCCGGCGAGGTGACCGTGGAAGTGGCCCAGTGCCGATCCGAGCATTACTCCAAAGCTGGGGCTGAGCCGAGAATCGCGCCGGGCAATATCCACATGGACCTGCGGCGCCGCGACTTCTCGATGAACGCCATCGGGCTCTCGCTCAACCGGGCCTCCCGGGGTCTGGTGCTGGACCCCAACAACGGTGTTGGTGACATCGAGCGCCGCGAAATCCGATCCTTGCACAACTACTCGTTCGCCGACGATCCGACCCGCCTGCTACGCCTGGTGCGCTTCCGCTCTCGCCTCCATTTCGCCCTCGATCCGAAAACGGCGACCCAGTTCCACTGGGCCAAGGAACGGGAACTGTTGCAGCATGCCTTGCCGGGGCGGTTGCACAAGGAGCTGTACGAGATTACGCAAGAGTTACGCCCCAGCGAAATCCTCAAGGCGCTGGACAAGGAAGAAATGACCCGGGTGTTCCATTCCAAACTGAGCGGCCGGCGACTCAACTTACCAGAGGTGCTCCGGATGGAGAAGACCGCCCGCTGGCTGGACGAACATGGGCTGCAGGCCAGTCTCTACGGGCCGTGTGTCTTTTACCTGACCCGGAGGCTTTCTTCCCGTGACCACACGACCCTTGTCCGACGATTGAAGATGAACCGAGCCGGCACCGAACCTTGGATGAAACTGGAAGAGCGGGGCAAGCAACTGGTACGCCGACTGGCCAGCAAGGAGGCCAACACCCCGTCGAGAGC
>JAKZXP010000016.1:0-3352 GCA_047514915.1 Terriglobia bacterium | reverse complement strand
GCGCTGCCCTGGGCCACGCTGAGGAATGCGCCCATCTTCAACTGCTCGAGGGCCGCGCGATCCAGGACCTCCCACTCGAGCCCCACCTCGGTGGCCATGGTGCGGGCGCGCTCGGCAAGCTGAGAAGGCGTCATGCGGTTGCTGGGCTCATTGACCAGTTCCCGGGCAAAGTTTTGCGCTTCAGCGAGAATGTGGGAGCGCCGCGCGATTTCCGCCAGTTCGCGCTCGCGGGCGCGGTCCGAACCAACTAGAGTGAGCCGCGCAATTCGTTTCTTCTCTTTCTTGTCGGTTTTGTACAGATCCGGATCAAGGTCAGCCACGACAACACCTTCCACCACTGCCGCGGCGCTTTCCACTTCACTCAGACTGCCGTCCAGTAAAAAGGCGAATTCGGAAATGGATTTCGGCTTCAAAAAGCGCGCGGCCGCCCCGGCAGCGCGGCGCAGTTCGAAGACGCCGAAACGCTCGCGCTTCCCGACGCCCAACAGAAGCAGGCGGCGAGCTTTCAGCCCTTCTGGTCGATGGATCAGGGCCATCTCATAGGGCAGCCCGGCCAGCTCCCCTGCGTCTATCATTTCTTGAACCAGCTTGCGCAGCGGGACCGAACTTTCCAGGCGCGGCGCATACGGATTCCCCTTTTCGAACACCGCTACAACCAGGGCGTCGGTTTCCAGACCTTCGGGAGTATCAAAGCTGAGTTGGATATGCATAGGCGGCGCTACTTGGCAATTGTTTCATCTTCGGAGGCTCATAGCTTGGCGGGCCTCCTTTTCGGCCTGGCGGCGGCGCTCGGCTTCGCGCTTGTCGTAGCTGTGCTTGCCCTTGGCTAGCGCCAGCTCCACTTTGATGCGGCCTCTCTTCAGGTACATGCGCGTGGGCACCATCGTCAAGCCGCGCTGGCGCACCTTGCCAATCAAACGACGGATTTCCTCTTTATGCAGCAACAGCTTACGGGAACGAGTTGGATCATGGTTCGAGAAGCCGCCGTGGGAATAGGGGTCGATGTGGCAGTTAAGCAACCAGACCTCGCTCTCCTTCAGCGTGGCGTAGCTGTCGCGAAGATTCACCCGGCCGTCCCGAGCCGATTTGACCTCTGTGCCTGTCAGCGCGACACCTGCCTCAAACCGCTCCAGCAACTGGTAGTTGTGAGAAGCCTGACGATTAAAAGTGAGGACCTTCTCGTCTTTCTGCTCGGGCATGAAAAACCCGGCGGTTCCACCCCCAACGTTTCGGGCAGTTCCACCGTCAAGCTAAGCGATGGTAACACAACTGAGGGGAGGTGCGCACCCGTATGCGCGAGCGGGCGTGGACTGCTGGTAGCTTGCTGCAAGCAGTGGGGAATCAATATGTTAGGACTGGCGCAGGGTTGCTATGCCTGCTCCTGCTGCTAAGTCTATGCGCCGAGCCGGCTCTGGCCGGCAAGGGCAAGAAATACTTCCGGGAAGGGCGCAAGGCAGAACAAAGCAACGACTTCGATACCGCGCTGGTGCTCTACGAGCGAGCCACGCGCGAGGACCCTGGCCAGGTGCAGTACCTGCTGGCTGCGCGCCGCTTGCGCTTCCTAGCCGCGATGACCCATGTGGATCGCGGGCATAAACTTCGGGATAGCGGCAAGCTGGCGGAAGCCCTGAAGGAATTCGAGGGCGCCTTCGCTATCGATCCCTCCAGTGCGATCGCCGAACAGGAGCTCCGGCGCACGCTATCTATGCTGGAGGCCCAGGAGGGCGCTCCGCCCCCTCCGGCCAAGCCCCTGACACCCCGCGAACAGGCGGAAGCCGAACTGCAGCAACGGTTGGACCGAGTGGAAGGCCCAGTCACGCTGGCCCCTCTTTCCCTCGCTCCCATCACTCTGAAGGCCACCAATGAAAGTAAGGTGCTATTTGAAACCGTTGGCAAGCTGGCCGGCATCAATGTGCTGCTCGAGCCCGACTTTCAGAGCCGCCGCATCGCCATCGAGCTGAACCGCGTGACGCTGGAGCAGGCGCTGGACCACCTGGCAGTGATCACCAAGAACCTCTGGAAGCCGCTCACCTCAAACACCATCCTGATCTACTCGGCGGCCAAACGTCGGGAGCAGGAGCCGCTGGTAATCAAGACGTTCTACCTTTCCAACCTCATCCAGCCCCAAGAAATCACCGAGCTGGCCCAGACGATTCGCAATCTGCTGGAGAACAACCGCGTCCAGCAGGTGAATTCCCAGAATGCGATCATCGTGCGCGACACGCCAGATAAGGTGGCCATCGCCGAGAAGCTCGTCAACGACATTGATAAAGCCAAGGCTGAGGTGGTGATTGACGTAGCGGTGTTGCAGATGCGCCGCGACCGGTCACGCGAGATAGGTTTGTTTCCCGGCAGTCCGGGGCTGCAGATTCCCCTTGGCTTCACTCCGGCCGAAGGCGCTGGTGTGATGGGGAGTGGAGTCACCCTGCGCCGCCTGCGCCGCCTCAGCAGCAACGACTGGAGCGTCGTCCTCCCCGGCGGCGCCCTCAACCTGTTGCTCAGCGAGGGCGGCGCCCGCCTGCTGCAAAATCCGCAGGTGCGCGTCGTTGACGGCCAGAACGCCAAACTGGCCATCGGTGAACGCATTCCGATCGCCACCGGCAGCTTCGCACCCGGCATCGGCGCCGTCGGGGCGGGGATCAGTCCGCTGATCAGCACCCAATTTCAATATATTGATGTCGGAGTCAATTTGGACATCACTCCTAAGGTGCACGGCGACCGAGATATTACCCTGAAGGTAAAGGTAGAAATTTCCGCGGTCACTTCTCGGGTGAATGTGGGGGGTCTGGAACAGCCGGTGATCGGGCAACGGAAAGTGGAAGAAGAGATCCGCCTGCGCGAAGGGGAAATGAACATCCTGGGAGGCATCATCGAGACCCAGGAGACCACCTCGATGGCCGGGATCCCGGGCCTGTCGAAGATCCCGATTTTGAAGCATTTATTTTCTTCCACCCGCAAGACGGTAGCCGAGAATGAGGTGCTGATTGTAATGACCCCGCACATCGTGCGGATGCCGCGGATGACCGCCGCCAACCTACGGGGAATTGACGTGGGCACATCCAGCAATTTCCGGATTCGGACCCGCCGAGCAACAACTGAGCCCGCGCCGGCGGCTTCTGACCCCACCGCGGTGCCAACTCCGCCCCCGGCTCCTCTCCCTAGCGGACCGCCTGCCGGGCCGGCTCCTCCAGCGGCCCCAGAACAGAGCTCAGAGAAACCGGAATCTCCACCAGCCACCCCTCCCGACCCGGCGCCCGCCGAACCCCCGCCCGATCCTGAGCCGGGCTCCGCCACTACCCCTGCCCTGCCACCCCGTGCGGATGTCGTTGAGACTCCCTCTTTTCTGGCAGCC
>JAKZXP010000015.1:0-2632 GCA_047514915.1 Terriglobia bacterium | reverse complement strand
CCGGTGAACATGGGCAACGCTCGGTACGGCTCCCTGTTCGAACCCGCCACCGACTTAAAACCCACCGTGCACTGGCGCCGCAAGACCGCTAAAGATTTTGACAAGGTGATTCATCAGGTGGATGGACCCACGACGGTGGCCGTCGTCTTCGATAACCTCGAGGCAGCAGGAAAGTTCGTAGGCGAGGTGAAGCAGGCCGACCTGGGCATTTCAGTGAATGTCAGCACCTCGGTGGAGGGCGCGCAGGTCTGCTGCTGCGCCGCCGGCTTGACCCGTCACAGCGTGGAATACTCGCTCGGCTTCCAGGGACAGCTCGACCAGCTCCCCAACCGGCACGTGTTGGAGCTCTCGACCATGTGCGGCCACGGCATGGTTTCGTTCAACCTGGCGAAAAAGATGATTGACTGGGTGCGGGAAGGTCGGCGGACGCCGGTGCAGGCGTGCGAGTACATGGCGCGTTTCTGCTCGTGTGGCATCTTCAACCCGACCCGGGCGCGGCGTATCCTGGAAGACGCGCGGTCGAAAATCAGCTGATTTGGCGGGGACGGAGTGCCGGGAAAGTTTCAAGCGGACCTTGGGGTAGCGAGGAAGGCCTCCCCTTTTTCATGGTTGACTGGGGAAAGCCGGACGTGCCATATTTTGCCGTTCTAGAGGGAACCTATAGTGCGCATTCTTCCTAAGGAAGAGAAGTTCTTTGACCTGTTCGGCGAGCAGGCGGGTGTGCTGCACGAGGCCGCGCAGGCGCTGCTGAAGATGATGGAAGGGGCCGACCACGACCTGCGCGATCTGGCCGATGAGATCAAAAAGCTGGAGCACCGTGGCGACACGATGACCCACGACATCATCCGTCGGCTCAACCGGACCTTTATCACCCCCTTCGACCGCGAGGATATCCATGCCTTGTCGTCCCGCCTGGACGACGTGCTGGACCTGATTAACGCCGTTTCTACCCGCATGGTGCTGTTCAAGATTCACCAGATCCGCCCGGCCGGCATCGAACTGGCTCGCATTGTGAAGCGCGCCACGGGTGAATTGCTGGAGGCCGTGCCCCACATCCTGGACAAGGGCGAGAAAATCCTCGACCAGTGCCAGGAGGTCAGCCGGCTGGAGCACGAAGCTGATACGGTTTCCCGCAGCGCCATCGCCCAATTGTTTGAAGAAGAGCACGACCCCATCACGCTGATCAAGTGGAAGGAAATCTACGAAGTGCTGGAAGCAGCCGTAGATAAGGCCGAGGACGTGTCTGACGTTTTGGAAACGATTGTCCTGAAGAGCAGTTGAACCTGCGATTGTCGCCACGATGAGCCAGCGGCAGGTGCGGGCCGGCACAACCACCCGGTTCCGGTTGAGGCGTAGTTTCCTCAGGGGCTGTCAAGCCTCTGCCCGTCTGTTGTCGCCTACTGTTCTTTCCCAGATTGCCCATGGATGACCTATGGATGAGTGGATCCGCCTCTCGCCCTGGCTGCTGCTGATTCTGGCGGCTGAGTTTGTCAACGGCTGGACCGACTCGCCCAATGCCATCGCCACGGTGGTGGCCACCCGCGTCCTGTCTCCGCTGCGGGCAGTCATCATGGCCGCTGTCATGAACCTGCTGGGAGCGATGTCGGGGACCGCTGTCGCCTTCACCATCGGGCAGGGCATCGTGGATGCCAACGTCATCAACATCCACACGGTGGGCGCGGCGATGGTTGGCATTGTGGTATGGAGCACGCTGGCGTGGAAATATGGCCTGCCGACCAGCGAAACGCACGCGCTGGTTTCCGGACTGGCTGGCGCTGCGCTGGCCACGGCCGGCTGGGAGGCTCTGCTCAGCGAGGGCTGGATCAAGGTCGGCCAGGGGATCATCTTTTCCACATTCCTGGGATTCGGCGGTGGGTTCCTGATCATGCTGGCGATCGTCTGGCTGTTCCGGAAGGCCCGCCCGCAAACAGTCAGCCGCTATTTTGGACGCCTGCAGATGTTTTCGGCGGCGCTGATGGCGTTCGGCCACGGCAGTAACGACGGCCAGAAGTTCATCGGAACGTTCTCGCTGGCCCTGGTGCTGGGTGGTATCTTGCCGAAATTCGAAGTGCAGTTCTGGGTAATTTTGCTGTGCGCGTCCGTCATGGGGTTGGGCACAGCGGTCGGCGGCTGGCGTATCATCCACACTATGGGCAGTCGCATGACCCGCTTGAAGCCGGTCCAGGGGTTTGCCGCCGAAACCGGGGCGGGCCTGTGCATCATGCTGGCAACTGTCCTGGCTATCCCGCTCAGCACCACGCACACCATTAACACCTCAATTATGGGGGTCGGCTCCCTCCACCGCTGGACCGCGGTGCGGTGGAGGGTGGCCCGCGAGGTGGTGACGGCATGGATTCTGACCTTCCCCGTGACCGCGGCGATTGCCTGGGCGGCTGCACGTTTGATCCAATGGCTCACCTAGACGCGCAGGCGCTGAGGGAAGCACACGCGTTTCGCACGTGATTAGAATGCAGTACGCAGTAACTTGACGGTGGCCACCAGCAGCACGACTCCCAAAATGCGGCGCAGCCAGACACCGCGGAAGCGGCGGGCGCCCAGCCACGAGCCCAGCAAGCCACCTGCAAAGGCGGCCCCCACCAACCAGGCCAGAGCCGACCAGTCTACCGATTTG
>JAKZXP010000014.1:0-12412 GCA_047514915.1 Terriglobia bacterium | reverse complement strand
CCCGCGCCAGCGTGCCGAAGGGGGTAGCCTCTCCGGTGGGCACCGTCGGGTTGGTGGGCCCCAGGCCGGTGGCGTAGACGATCACGACCTGGCCGCGCTGGGCGGGATTCGCGGTATCGATCAGGGTGCCCGGCGCGTCGGTGATGACTCCGGGACCGCTCCCGCTTTGGGCAACCGTAAAGATGCCTGGCTGCGTGTTCGTCAAGGTGATCAGTTCGGGTGAGCTGCCCAGCCCGCCCATGGTAATCAGCAGCGGGAAGGTGCCGCCGGGCAGTAGTTCAAAGGGAATCTGCGCGTTTAACTGCCCGGTGTCGGAGAAGAACAGCGGCAGCTCCGTTCCGCCCAGCTTAGCGGTAACTCCACCCAGCGAACGAGGCAGCGGTACCCTGCGGTGTCACCACCAGCAACACGCTGACGTCCTGGGTGACGCCCGTGCTGAAGGCCACCGCCACCTTGCCCTGGTAGACGCCAGGCGACAGTTGGGCGGGGTTGGCCTGGACGTTGATGGTGCTGCGGTCGGCGGAACCTTGCAGGCTGCCGCCGGGCGGGGAGACCGAAAGCCAGAGGGCGCCGTCTGAGGTGCTGGCGGAAGTCGCATAGCTCAGCAGCGTCGCCCCGCCGGTGCCGGTGACCGTCAGCAACCCCTGTTGAATCGCCCCGCCGGACTCACCGACCAGCACGATGCTACCGGGTTGGATGCTGCCCACCGGCGCAGTCCCGCTGGGCTGCACCTGGAGCCGGGCCAACAACACCTGCGGAGAGTTCGTAGCACCGGCTGCGGTGACCTGGACCAGCGCATCGTAGACGCCGGGAGTCAGCCCGGCCGCTTCCGGCGCTTTTCGATTAATAGCCTCGCGAACCCCCTGGTTCACCATCAGTGTCTCGTAGATGCCGGTCCGGCCGGAGAAGCCGGAAAAACTGCACTGGGGGCACCCGGTGCCGCGATAGTACACACCGTCGGCAGGCAGGTTCAGACGCTTCAGCACCATCTCGGGCGGAGAGTAATTTACTTTGCAGTGTGGGCACACCTGCCGCGCCAGTCGCTGGGCGATCACCAGGATCACCGAGGAACCAGCCACAAACGGGTCAATCCCCAGGTCCAGCAGGCGGCTGAGGGTGGCCGGGGCGCTGTTGGTATGCAGGGTGGAGAGTACGAGGTGTCCGGTCATTGAGGCGTGGAACGCCACCTTAGCCGTTTCGTGGTCGCGGATTTCCCCCACCAGGATGATGTCCGGATCCTGACGCAGGCAGGAGCGTAAGCTGGCGGCGAAGGTCAACCCAGCTTTGGGATTAATCTGCACCTGGTTGATCCCCGGTAGCTGGTACTCTACCGGGTCTTCTACGGTGATGATGTTCACTTCAGGGCTCTTGCGGTGATTCAGCAGCGAGTAGAGACTGGTCGTCTTGCCGCTACCTGTTGGTCCCGTAACCAGCAGCATGCCCTGGGGATTCTGCGTCGCTTGCAGGACCGCTTCCAGATCCTCGGATTCAAAGCCCAGCTCGGTGATCTGAGGGGTCTGTCCAGAGCCCAGGATGCGCATCACCACTTTCTCTCCCAGGTGGGTGGGCAAGGTGGAGACGCGCATATCCACAGACCGCCCCTCGATGACCACCTTCAGGCGGCCGTCCTGGGGCACGCGCCGTTCGGCGATGTCCATCTTGGACAGAATCTTGATGCGCGAGACCACAGGTTGGCACACCCACTTGGGAAGCTGCATATTGGGAAGCTGCATAAACTCGCGCATCACACCGTCGATCCTCACTCGCACCTGCATGTCATTGACCGTCGGCTCTAGGTGGATATCGCTGCTGCGGTTGCGGATGGCGTCGTACACCACCAGGTTTACCATCTTCACTACCGGTGGCAACTCCGCTCCGCCCAAAGAATCCTTCAGATCGACCTCCTCGGTCTTGCTTTCTTCCCCCAGCTCGAAATTGTGGACATCGCTGATATTTTCCAGGAAGTCCTTGAGCACTTCGCCCGCCGCGAAGGTCTTTTCCAGCGCGTCCACGATTTCCGTGCGGGTCGCCACCAGGATCTTCAGGGTCTTTCCGGTGGAGAACTCGATGTCGCGCTGGGCGTCCATGTTGGCGGGGTTGGCCATAGCCACCACCAGGGAGCGGTTTTCCAGTTTCAGGGGCACCACTTGGTGCCTGCGGGCCATCCCTTCCGGCACCAGCTTGATGGCATCCGGTTCCGGAACGGTAGCTGCCAGATTGACCCGTGGCAGCCGCATCCGCCGGGCAAAGGACTCGGCCACCGCCTCCTCGCTGAACTTCTTTTCCACCACCAGAAGGTCCAATACGTTGGACCTCTGGCTGCCCGCGTGAACCAGTGCCTGGGTGAGCGCCTCGTCGGTGAGCTCCTGCTCCGTCAGCGGTCGGCCCAGTTCCATGGACATGAGATGGATCTCCCTTACAGTTCGACTACCTGTCCCTCCATGGCCGCAAAGCAAGCGAAGGGATAATTGGCACTGCGTGTGCGTTGCTGGCAGACCTGCACCATTCGGTCCATGAATTCGTCGTCGTGTGTAGGATCGTGGTGGAAAATAGCCAGTTGGCGCACCGCCGCCTGTGCGGTCATGCGGAGGGCATCTTCAGTGGTGCTGTGTCCCCAACCTTTCCTCGTAGGGTACTCCTCTTCGGTGTACTGTGCTTCGCAGACGAACAGATCGGCGCCCCGGGCAAACTCCAGCCGTTTCACTGCCACTGCCAGCACCTGCGGGTCATCGTCGATGACGAGGATTTCCCCCATTACAAAGCCGCAACGGAATTGGCTCACAAAAACCCGAGCGTACTTCACACTATCACACACCTTGCAGGAATCAAGCGGAGAGGCATGGAGGAACACACACGTGTAAGTGCGCGCCCAGTCTGTCTTGGGGTGGGTGCGCAGCCTCGTTCGCGTCGGCCGCTTTGAGATCGGCGGCCTACACGAAGCGGCGGAGGTCGCCGCCAGTCGGCCACCGCCCAGCAGAGTACAGAGGCGAAGAAAAGGTGAAGATCAGGCCGGCCAGGGTCGTCTTTTGCTCGGGTGGACTTGCAAGGCGTCCCCGGCAATCAAGAAAGGGTGGGGCATTGAAAGAACCGCCCTCGGTGGCTGCTTCCGCGCCATATGTGAAGCGGGAAAGAGTCACCAATGAAGCTTGTTGGAACGGGTGGCCATCGTCACACCCCGGAACTTAATAACTGAGTCAGGCACGGCGTTCCTGGTAGGCAGAGTCGCTGCTCTTCGGAACGCCCGAGTCTCAACTATTGAACCCGGGATTAGTAGCTGATGTTCAGATTCACCCCCGCGAGGTGGCCGCTGAAGTAGAACGCGTCCGGTCCCCTCCTCAGGCTGTCATTGCCCGTGATGTAGTTCCAGAACGGGGACAACGTGACGTTATCGCTGACCGGAACGTCTAGGCCGACCCCGAGCACCACGTCGGAAACCGTCGTGATGTCGATCCACTGGCCCTGGTTCAGGCCGGCCGCAGCTGACAAGTTGAGGCCGAAGCCTTTGCCTAGGTCAAGGCCATGACCGATGCCGAGGTTGTAGTAGACGCCGTCGCCCTGATGCGGGTCAACGTAGACGCTGAAGCTCGGCTGTAAATGCGTGTCGACGCTGATGCCGCTGTAGAACTCGTTCGTGTAGCGGTCCTCTTCGAAATTCGGAAACGCGTAATTAACCCAACCCGCGTTCATAGAAACCTTCTCGCTAAGCGCAAAGCCGTAGTCCACAGTCAAGTCGTGCTCGGTCCAGTGGTTACCGGCATCACCGCTATCGTTGAAATGCGAGAATTGACTCCACGAGGAAATCGTGAGGTTTTTGTAACTGAACGCCAGTCCGGGCTGGAACGACGCGTTGCTGTTCAGGTTTTGGCCACGCCAGATATACTTATTTACGAACGTGCTGTCAAAAGACAGGCTCCAAGGTTTCTCTTCCTGTGCTGGTTCGCTCTGAGTTGGTTCGCCCTGCGCTGGTTCGCCCGCCCATGCGGCTGGCGTTGCCAACAGTACAATCACGACAAAGCTTAAGATCTTCCCCATTGTAGGTCTCCTTCCCTCACACAATGCCACTTCACTTTCCAAGTCTAGGAAAAAGGGCGCACAAATAGAAGATTATTCTTTGGATTGGCGTGATCGATTTTTCCTATTATGAATATAAATTATAGAATTATGCCAGGCCGAGAAGGGATAAAACATTAAAATTTCCTCATTTGGCAAAGGACTCCGCTCGCACAGGACCGAAAAAGTAGCGTTGTTAACCTTGACGATGTACGCAGAATAGCCAAAAAGCGCTATACGGCCTGTTCTCCGCGGTCTTCGTTGCGGATGCGGATGGCTTCTTCCACCGGGTATAGGAAGATTTTCCCGTCGCCGATCTTTCCGGTGCGGGCCGAACGCAGCAGGGCCTGGACGGCTGCTTCCACCATCGAGTCGGCGAGCACCATCTCGAGTTTCACCTTGGGTAGCAGATCCACGGTGTACTCGTGGCCACGGTACACCTCAGTGTGGCCTTTCTGGCGCCCGTGCCCGCGCACCTCGCTGACCGTCATCCCGGTGATCCCGGCGGCTCGCAGTGCCTCTTTGACTTCCTCAAGCTTGAAAGGCTGGATAATGGCCTCAAGTTTTTTCATTTGCTCCCCTCCGTACGATCCAGCGCGGGCTTAGCCCGGTTGAGTGCCGGTCGGCGCATAGATTCACTCCAAGACGTAGCCTGCTCACCGTTCCCGTCAACGGCGTGGCTATTATCGGCACCAGCCAAGAACCACCCCTTGAAGCCCGTACGGGAGCACACTGATGCAGCCCCAGGAGATCACCCTCGGTGCATCGGGTCGCCGGCATAGGCTCCCATTCCCATTTCGCTCAGATCGAGTCCGCGAGTTTCATCTTCGGGGCTGACTCGCAGGCCCAACGTCCATTTAATGATGACCCAGACCAAAAGCGAAAGGGTTATCGTGAATGCGCCAACCGCGACAACTCCAATGAATTGGGCCCAAAGCGAAGCGAATCCTCCGCCATAGAGCAGGCCGTCGGGACCGCCTCCGGGGGCTGCCGCAGTGGCAAAAAGCCCGATCGAAAGCGTTCCCCAGATTCCGTTGACCAAGTGGACCGAGAGGGCTCCCACAGGGTCGTCAATCCGCAGCCGGTCAAAACTGAGCACGGCAGGCACAATAAGAATCCCTGCAATTAGGCCAATCACGAGCGCCGCCCAAACCTCGACGAACGCACAAGGAGCCGTAATCGCTACCAAACCCCCCAAGGCGCCGTTGACCGTCATACTGAAGTCCGGTTTGCCTAGCCAGAACCAGGCAGTCATTGTCGCGCCCAGCAGACCCGCAGCGCAAGCCATGTTGGTGGTCACCACAATGTGGGCTATCGCTCCGCTATCGGCCGCCATCGTGCTGCCGGGGTTGAAGCCAAACCAGCCGAGCCAGAGGATCAATCCGCCCAGGAAAGCGAGAGCCATACTATGGCCTGGGATGGGTCGCACGGAGCCGTCAGCAGTGTATTTGCCGGTTCTTGCGCCCAGCAGCAGAATACCGGCCAGGCCAGCCCAACCGCCGACCGAATGGACTACCGTTGAGCCAGCAAAGTCCCAGAAGCCCAGGTCGGCGAGCCAACCGGCACCCCAAATCCAGTGGCCCGTAATCGGATAGGACACCCCGACCAGCACCAGCGTGAAAATCATGTAGGCTCGGTAGTGAATCCGCTCGGCAACGCAGCCGGAAACGATGGTGGCAGCCGTGCCGGCAAACACGAGTTGGAAGAAAAACTTCGCCAGCAGCGGGACACCGGTCCACGAGATAGAACTATAGACGCCCTGGTAAGCCTCGATGGCCGGGCTATTATCGAGACCAGCCAAGAACCACCCCTTGAGGCCCATGAAGGAATTGCCGTCGCCGAACATGATGGCGAAGCCCGCTATCCAAAACGCGATAGAGGAAAGCCCGAAGACGACAAAATTCTTGCCGACGATATTGACTGTGTTCTTGGCGCGGCAGAACCCCGCCTCGACGCAACCGAATCCAGCGTTCATCCAAAAGACCAGAAAGGCGGCAACTAGGACCCAAACGGTGTCGACCGACACCTTGAGTTCTGCGGTTGCGGCTTGCGCTTCCCCGGCTTGCGCCCACACCGGCAGACACAAGAACAAACCGGAAATCAAACGCAATGCGGTACGACATTTCATTTTCTCACCCCTCTTGTCCGCCCCTCCGCCCAAAGCACAAGAGCTGCGATTCGCTTCTTCATTTTCTTCCCTCCCGCAACGCTTTCGGCAACGCAGTTGATCACAAGCAGGGTGCCCACGCAAATCGAACCTTCCGATGACTGCCATCAAAAATTTTTATCTGCAACGGGGAAAGGGTGGTGCCCTCCCCAGCGGGCGCGAATCGCTGGAAACACGGGTGCGCGAACCAACGTAGAACCGGTTCGAACATCTGGTGCCGGGCGTTCGAAACCGGTGTGCCAAAGTAATTCACCCGTGGTCCCTTTTCCTCCTTGTCCGCGCTGGTTGGGCAGGTCAAAATAGCTGCTATGCGGATTTTCGCTTGCTGCTTTCTGGCGCTGGTGTGTGTGTCGGCTTTTGCGCAAGAGGCGCAGCAGATTCCCGTTGGTGCGGTACCGCGCGGTGTGGCTTTTTACCCGTCGGGGAATCAGCTCATCGTGAGCAGCTTCGCCAACAACTCAGTGAGCGTGCTGGATCTGGGAACTCTGGAGTTGCGCACGATAGAAGAGTCGGTGTCCACAGCGGCTGGGGTGGCCGTGGATGACCAGTTGGGCCTGGCCGTGGTGGCCAATTCGGAAAGCAACGAGGTCACGCTAATTGACCTGGTCACCCTGCAGGTTGTCACCCGCATTCCGGTCGGGAGCAGGCCCCTGAGCGTGGACATCAACAGCAGCACCCATATCGCGGTAGTCTCCAATTCCAGCAGCAACACGCTTTCCCTAATAGACCTGAATAAGGCGATTGATCTGGATCCGGCCAGCGTGGTGGGCACTGTCTCCGACGTGCCCGTGCTTTCGGGCGCCGTACAAGCAGTGGCGGTCAACAGCGCCACCAACGTGGCGGTGGTGGCCAGCCCGTCGCAGAACAGCATTATTCTGGTGGATCTGGCGGAGTCACGCGTCGTCGATACACTGACGGTCGGGGCTTCCCCGGTGGCCGTGGCCGTCAATCCTGTCACCAACGTGGCGGTGGTGTGCAATGCCAATGGGAACAGCATTTCCATCGTGAATCTGGGTACCGGGGAGATCGAAGAACTCCCCATCGGGTCTCCGCAAGGGGCTGCCATCCACATCCGTACCAATACGGCTGTCATCTCCAGTAACACCTCCAATGAGGTGGTGCTTCTGGACTTAAACACCAACCAGGTGATAGGGCAGGTGAGTAGCCTGACGGGGCCAGCCGCTGCGGCGACCAACCAGGCTGGGCGCCAAACGGCAGTGGTTCTGCCCTCCAACAACAGCGTCGCCCTCGTAGACATTCCCGTGGTCGGGAGCTTCACGATCGTCAACGCGGCCGCCTTCCAAGGCGGCCCGTTGGCGCCCGGGATGATCGTTTCCGGCTTCGGGACCGATTTGGCCAGCCAAAGCGAGGTAGCTACCGGCCTTCCTCTGCCCACTACGCTGGGGGGCGTCAGGATCCGCCTGGACAGGGGTGGGCAAGTGATCGGCGGGGGAGGTAGTGTGGAGCTGAATGCGCCGCTGTTTTTCGTTTCGCCTACCCAGATTAATTTCCAAATTCCCGCCGAGCTGGCGCAGGACGTTCCGATGGGCGAAGTGCGGAGTTTTCCCTTTGTTGTCTTCAGATCAAGCGGCAGTCAGCTGCGAGGGGATCTCTTGCTGGGCGCGGCCAGTCCTGCGCTTTTCTCACAATTGCCGATGGTAAGCACTACCCTGAATACGCCGGCTTCTGTGGGATTAGAGACGATAACGCCAGCCAGCATGGCCGGGATTTACCCCGGCATATACCTTCTGGTTGGCTCAGAGGACAACGCCGAAGTCGTCAAAGTTATATCGGTCACAGAAACTACCTTCACTGCTTTTTTTGCCAATAGCCATGGGGCAGGGGATACGGTCGTTGGAGCCCAGACCGGTTTCGGCCCCGTCGCGGCGCTCAACGAAGATGGCTCGGTGCTTTCGGTGGATGGCTGCCTGGACGGCGCCAAGCCAGCGCCCCCGGGCTCGCTGGTGCAACTGTTTGGCACCGGTCAGGGTGCCTTGACGCCGGAGCTGGCCGCCGGGGAGCCCGCTCCCCTCGAGGGCCCCCTGTCGGAGACCCCAACGCTTCCTGAGGTCACGCTGGGCAGCGTTCCCGTCACGGTCGAATTCAGTGGGGCTGCACCCAATTTCGTCGGGCTGTGGCAGATCAACATTCGCATTCCGGATGAGAATGAGGATCCTCCCTCGGGGCCGGCCGTGCCCATTATAGTGACCATAGAAGGAGTAAGCAGCCCACCCTTCACTACTCTGGCGGTCAACACCGACGTGCAACCCTGCCAGCCCTAACCGGTTCGTACCTTGCCCGGTTCGCACCTTACAAAGTGGAGCTGTAAAGGATTCACTGCAGTTGCGGACTATCAGCATAAAGATCGATCTCGGTGGTACTGTGGGGAATGAAGCCTGGGAGAGCCTCAAACACTTCGACGAGATTGTCGAGAGCGATTTTGGTCACCAGTACGGCAGCAGCGGTCCGTGCCGCCACCCGGCCGATCAGCCGCACCCGCCCGGCGAGTGGCGAGGAGCGTTCATCAGGGTGGAGCGCTTCCTGGCTGAGTTTGCCTTGCCTCATTATCTCGACCAGCCCCGGGTCTTGGACGCGGAAATTCTGCCTGACTAGTTCCAAGTTGCGGGGGAGGGCGCTACTCCTGGACCGTTCGGGCGGCTTTTCCGTTTCGTCGTGCGAAGGGCCTGCCGAAGCCCTTGCCGAAGCCGCTGCCGAAGCACCTGCCGAAGCCCCTACCGAAGATGGACGCGATTCGGAAAAATGAACAAGCGATGCCCGGCCGGGTAGCGGTAGTGGGCGGCGGCATCTCGGGACTGGCCGCGACTTTTGACCTGGCGATGGCGCGGGCGACCGGGCAGCCGATCGAGGAGCACCTGTTCGAGGGCAGCGCGCGGCTGGGGGGTGTCATTTACACCGACCGCGCCGAGGGCTGCGTCGTCGAGGCCGGCCCCGATTCATTTCTCACCGAAAAACCACAGGCTTTCGAGTTGGCGACGGAACTGGGGATTGCGGCTGACGTCATCGGCTCAAATGACTCCGCGCGCCGCACCTATATCCTGCACCGTCAGAAGCTCGTCCCGCTGCCCGACGGGCTGCAGTTCCTGGTCCCGACGCAGCTGCTGCCCATGGTGACTACGCCCCTTATCCCGTGGGGGCAAAAGCTAAAGATGCTGTGCGAGCTGTTCCATGGAACCCGCCGCGCTCAAGAGGAGACAGTGGCCAGCTTCGTCTCCAGGCACTTTGGCAACGCCATGGTGGAGCGCATCGCCGACCCATTGCTGGCGGGTGTCTACGGTGGCGAGGCCGCGCAGCTAAGCGTGCAGGCCACCTTGCCACGTTTCGTCGGAATGGAGCAACAGCACGGCAGCTTGATCCGCGCCGCGCTCCAAGCGCGCAGGAACGCCCGCCGGGTGCCCCACGCGCCCGCTCCGCGGCCGCTGTTTTCCACGCTGCGGAGCGGCCTGGCGCAGTTCGTCGAGGCGATCCAGGCGCGACTGGAGGGCGGGGAAGACGGGCCCAGAATCCGCTACCGGACACCCGTGGCGGCGATTCAGGTCACAGAGCGGGCCGGTCGGCGCAGCTACAACCTGGTGGCGCAGGGACGAATCTTCCCGGATTTTGACGCGCTGGTTCTGGCGCTGCCAAGTCATGAATCAGCGCGGCTGATTCAGGGAGTGGATGGGGAACTTTCCACCCCGTTGGCCGCCACGCCGTACTCCTCGTCCCTGACGGTAGCTCTGGGCTACCCAGCGCACGTCCGCGAGCAGCTTCCGCCCGGCTTTGGTTTCCTGGTGCCCCGCGAGGAAGGGCGGCGGCTCCTGGCCTGCACGTTCGTCCACACCAAGTTCCCCACGCGGGTTCCGCCGGACCGCGCGCTGCTGCGTTGTTTCCTGGGCGGCAGCCGTGATGAGACCGTCCTGAAACTGGACGATGAGCAGGTTGCGGCGCTGGTGCGGGAAGAACTGAGAAGCATTCTCGGGCTGGGCGAAGCGCCGCTGTTTGTGCGCATCTACCGCTGGCCTCGCTCCATGCCCCAATATACCCTCGGGCACCAGCAGCGGGTGGCAGCAGTCCAGCAGCGATTGCTGCGCCATCCGGGGCTGTTTCTGGCCGGGAACTGGGAGTCGGGCGTGGGTATTTCCGACTGCATTCGCAGTGGACGGGCTGCGGTCGCCGCCTGCCTGCGCTACATTAGATCATGAGGCAGGGCAGGGAAGGTAGCCGATGAACGGGTTGCGGGTGGTTTCGTTTGAAAGTCGCCGGGCGCAGGAGATGGCCCGTTTGATCGCCGCCAAAGGCGGCCGTCCGATGTCCGCTCCTACCCTGCGCGAAGTCCCCCTTGAGGAAAACCCCACGGCGCTGGCCTTCGGCGAGGAACTGCTGGCTGGCGGCTACCAAGTGATCATTTTCCTCACCGGGGTGGGCACGCGGACGCTCTTCGAGTTGCTGGAGAAACGCTATTCCCGCCAGGATCTGGTGGCTGCCCTGAAGCACCTGGCAGTAGTCGTGCGCGGGCCGAAGCCGACTGCGGTCCTACGGGAGATGGGTGTTCCGATCACCGTCACTGTTCCCGAGCCCAACACGTGGCGCGAAATACTCGCCGAACTGGACGGGCGGCGGGACAAGGTGCCCCTGGAAGGACGCCGCGTAGCCGTGCAGGAGTACGGCGTCCCTAACCCGGAGCTGGTGCGCGAACTGGAAGCCAGAGGCGCCGCGGTCACCCGCGTTCCGGTCTACCGCTGGACCTTGCCGCAAGACCTGGCGCCGCTGCGCTCCGCCATCAACGCCATCATCGCCGGGGAGGTGGACCTGGCGCTGTTCACCAATATTGTCCAGGTGGTTCACCTGTTTCAGGTGGCCGGGCAAGAGGGCCTGGCGGATGAGCTTCGACAGGCGTTCCGCCGTGTGGTGATTGCTTCCATCGGCCCCACCGCCAGCGGCGGCCTTCGGGAATACGGCCTGGATGTAGACCTGGAGGCGCAGCACTCGCGCATGGGCTACCTGGTGAAGGAGGCGGCCGAGGCGGCCGCGACGCTGCTCAGCCGAAAGCGCCAGGCATGAAGATGCTGGCGATCCAACCAGGTGCTATCGGTGACCTGATCTTGTCGCTTCCTACGCTGCGCTGGCTGCGGCAAAGGTTCGGTGGGGAAGGTATGGAAATTTGGTGCGAGCGGGCAGCGTTGCCACTGGTGGAACACCCGGCGTACGCGGACCGAGCCCGCCCGCTTGCCGAAACCGGCTTGGACAGCTACCCACTGCCGGCTCGCACTCTCCATGCGCTGGAGTCCTTCGACTTGGTGGTCTCCTGGCGGGGAGCGAACCTGCCCGAGCTGGTTGCAGCTGTTGCCGCGGTCCAGCCGCGCGCCTATTTTTTGCCGCAGTTTCCCGCGCCGGAGCAGCGGCTCCACCTCGGCGACTTTCGGCGTACCCAGCTTCGCTCGCTGTTTGGGGAAATCGGTGATTTTCCTGCTCACCCGGAGATTTTTCTGAACCACTCGGACACGGTGCTCGCTGAAGACTACGTTGCCAAGCTAGGCGCTGGCGGTCGGCCGGTGGCGGTGATTCACCCGGGCGCCAGCAGCCGACGGAAGCAGTGGGGCGCCGGGAAGTTCGGCGCGCTCGCCGGACACCTCGCGCGGCAATGGGATACGCACATCTTGTTATGCGAAGGCCCGCTCGACGCCGACGTGGTCGAAGCTGTGATGACCTCGGCGCCCGGCCTGGGCGCCCGCCGGATGCACACCGGCAACCTGCGGCTCCTGGCTGCTGTTCTCAGCCGCTGCCACTTGTTCATCGGCAACGACACCGGTGTCACCCACCTGGCCGCCGCCCTGGCTTTGCCGACCGTGGCCATCTTCCAAGACTCCGACCCGAACATGTGGGCGCCTCGCGGGAAAGCGGTCCAAGTGCTGCAGAGACCCTCGTTGGCTGAGGCGGCCGACGCGGTGGGGAGGATTTTTGAACCAACGCACGCCCGTGCCGGATAGCCCCGTTTGCGACCTGAACCACCCGCGTGAACCGGTTGGCCAGCACGTGGGAGTCCGCGACAGGGAAGGGTGAGGCGGCCCGTGTGCCGTTTGGCAAGGCCTGTGAAGATCCCAGGAGGTTGTGAATCATGCCTTAGCGTTGTGGCGCCCTCGGTGGGTATAATTCTCTTGGCCACAGCGCGCACAACGACAGCGCGCACAATAGGAG
>JAKZXP010000013.1:0-4142 GCA_047514915.1 Terriglobia bacterium | reverse complement strand
GGCACCACCCGATGAACTCGCCGATGAACCCACCGATGAACAATGAAAAGCGCCTGGTGGTCTTCACCGACCTGGACGGCACCTTGCTGGACCACGAGTCCTACTCCTACACCCCCGCCGCCGAAGCGCTGGCCTTACTGGCTACGGAAGGGATTCCCCTGGTGTTATGTTCCAGCAAGACCCGTGCTGAGATCGAAATGCTGCAACAAGACCTGGAGGTTGCCCATCCCTTTCTTAGCGAGAACGGTGGGGCGCTCTTCTTGCCTAGGAGGTACTTTCCTTGTCCCAATTAGCGACGGGCGTTCCATCGCCGGCTATAAGGCGCTGGAATTCGGCCTGCCCTACTACCAACTGGTGGAAACTCTGCACCGGGTTGCCAACGAATTGGACATCCCGGTAGTGGGCTTCAGCGATATGACGATTGAAGAAGTAGCCAAGGACTGCAAGCTTTCCCTGATGGTAGCGCGGCTGGCCAAGCTGCGGGAATATGACGAGCCGTTCCGCATCCCGGATCCCAGCCCGGCGGCCCACAGCCGGTTGTTCAAGGCCCTGCACCGCGCTGGCCTGCGCTGCACCCGAGGTGGGCGCTATCACCACTTGACGGGGGTCACCGACAAGGGCCTCGGCGTTCGGACTCTGAAGGCGCTCTACAGGCAGGTCTGGGGCAAGGTTGTTGCCGTGGGGCTGGGCGACAGCCTCAATGACCTCTCCCTTCTTCAGGAGACTGACATTCCCATTGTGGTGCAGAACCCCGCAAGTGACTCTACTGCCCGGTTGCTTCGCAAGGTCCCCACAGCGCGCCTCACCGATGGTCCCGGTCCCCAGGGCTGGAACGACGCCATCCTGGAAGTGGTCAAGCGGCACCCCGTGCTGGCCAGATAAGCCCCCCGCGGCACAGCCGACAGACTGCTCATCATCAGAAGAGGTCGCTTAGCCGGCTCCCAGGGAAGCCCCAGTAAAGCATTGACGCGCCCAGTCGGGCCTTGCTGCCGTTCCCATTCTCTGCTCTCAGGCCCCGGGCAAGCCGGCCAGAGCCTCATCTGATGGTGAAAAAAAGGGAATAGCTAACCGTGAAACGAGCCGTCACCGGCAACTCGTTTTGAGGTATTCTCCCGGCGATGCCAGCGCCTCGAAGCCTGTCCTGGGCAACTGGGCATCTCTGGAGGAGCCATGAAGGCGAAACTCACCCTGGTCGTAGTCGTGCTGCTTGTGGTCGCCTACATCGTCGGGTACTGGCCCGAACACCAGCGCCTAGTGGCGGCGGACGGTGAATTGCAGTTGGTCAGAGGGCAGCTGAACGAGGCGGAGGCACACGTCCGAATCTGCAAACTTCAAAACCGCCTGCTTCACTTGATTGAGAAAACCGCCGCGCGGGACTATGGAGAAGCGCAAGAACTTTCCACCAAGTTCTTCGACCAGGTACGCCTGGAAATGCCGCGGAATACCCAGCCGCAGTTGCAGTCCGCTTTAGGGTCGGTCCTACGGATGCGCGATTCGGTGACGGTGGGCCTGACCAAAGGAGACCCCGCTACGCTCGATTTGCTGCAGCAGATGATGAGACAGTTCCGCCAGGCTGTCGCCCCGGAGACGCCAGGCGATGCGGCGCGTGTGGAGACACCAGCGCCTCCAGCTCCGGCTCCGGAAACTCCTGCACCAGCCGCAGATCAAACGCAGCCCTAGAGGCGTCCCCGCCATTGCGCAGCAACGCTAAGCGGACGGCAAAGGTGGCAACGTTGATGGAGTCCAACGCTCGGCGCTCCTTGAACCATTCATGGTGGCAGACCGGGTCCCGTTTGCCGCGCGCATCGGGCGAGGTTATACTATGGCAGGAGATTGGACGGGCCAGACTCTAGTTGAAGTCGGATCGCATAGCGTCATTCGGGTGTTCTTCTCGAAACTACGGGAGACCAAGAAAATCTCATGCCATCCACTCCTTGGCCTCGGTCTCTAGCCACTTTGCTGGTGGCCTCGGTTCTGTTGCCTCCTGTGGGGCTTGTACTGCTCTGGTTGCGCTCTGAAACGCGCCTGCGGCGCAAGGTCCTTGGGTCCGTAGTGATTCTGGTGCTCGGGGTCGTGTATCTCCAGGTGTTCTTCGGCCTCCGGATGGAACGGGACGGCAGCGGCCTCTACCCGATCTTCTCCTTTCACAAACTCGAGGGCCACTACACCGAGCTGGAACGGAGTCGCTCTGAACATCGTGCCGTGAATGTTGAAGCTCAGCCAGCATCGGGCAGTCCTGTCCGTGGGACAGCGAGCAGCAAAGGAATAGATACGGTTGCCGCGGAAACTGCAACGACGATCCACGCAAGGACCACTTCAGCGTCTGCTCTCGACTCCTACTGGACAGACTTTCGCGGACCGAAACGGGACGGCCGCTACGAGAAACAGATCCTTACAGATTGGCCGTCCGGAGGGCTCCCCCTGCTCTGGAAGCAACCGATCGGGGGCGGTTACGCCTCATTTGTCATGGCAGAAGGGAGGGCTTTCACAATCGAGCAACGCCGACGCCGAGAGGTCGTGGCTGCCTATGACATCGAGACCGGCCGCGAGTTGTGGACGCACGCCTGGAACGCAGAGTTTCGTGAGGCCATGGGCGGGGACGGACCGCGGGCCACCCCGACCTGGCATGAAGGACGCCTCTACGCGCTGGGCGCCGTCGGCGAGCTTCGCTGCCTGGAGGCGACATCAGGCAAGCTGATCTGGTCGCGCAATATCCTGACCGACAACCAAAGCCAGAACCTGACCTGGGGAATGTCCGCCTCGCCACTCGTCGTGGACGAGAAATTAATTGTGCTTCCCGGTGGCTCGGGCAAGTCGGTGGTCGCCTACCACAAGCTGACCGGCGAATCCATCTGGAAGGCGCTCAACGACAAACAGGCCTACACTTCACCAATGCTGGTCACGCTGGCTGGCCAGAGGCAAATCCTGGTCGTGAGCGCTCGCCGGGCAATGGGCCTGGCGGTGGAAGATGGCTCGTTGCTCTGGGATCACCCTTGGGTCACCAGCTATGACATAAACGCCGCCCAGCCCATCGTGCTCGACGAAAATCGCTTTTTCCTGTCGGCTGGCTACGGGCATGGTGCGACAGTAGTGGAAGTGGCCAGGACCGGAAACGGCTTTCGCGCCCGGACCGTTTGGGAAAACAATTCGATGAAGAATAAGTTTAACAGTTCGGTGCTCTACGCAGGCCACATCTACGGCCTGGACGAGGGGATCCTGGCCTGCGTCAATGCAGAAACGGGACAGCGCGTGTGGAAGGGAGGGCGCTACGGCTACGGCCAGTTACTGCTAGCCAGCGGCCACCTCATTGTGCTCAGTGAACAGGGAGACGTAGCGCTAGTCAAGGCTACTCCCGAGCGACACCTGGAACTGGCCCGCTTCCCCGCCATTAGCGGAAAGACCTGGAATTATCCGGCCATGGACGGAGGCCGACTCCTGGTCCGCAACGGCACGGAAATGGCGTGCTTTAGAATCTCGGCGGATTAAACCCCGCCTCTCCTCAAGCCGGGATTCGCTCAACAGTCAGCGGATGCCTCCGGAATCCCTCACCCTCTAGAATAAAAGCTTCAGACCAAATTGGATTCGACGTGGATTCTGCGCTGACAAAATACGGCCAAAAGTGGGCGAACCCACAAAGATATCCGGCAGATCAAAATTAGCACGATTGAAAAGATTGAAGGTCTCAACCCGTATTTGGAACGTCCAGCCCTCCTTGAGGACTATGTTCTTGAGCAGCGACAAATTGACGGTCTGAAGGCCGGGACCTTCCAAGATATTCCTGCCGGAATTCCCAAAACGACCCCGGGGCGGGATGGGAAAAGCGTCTGTATTGAACCAGCGTTCCACTGTCGGATGATCCAGTTGCGCATCGCCCACCCGGTTGGGCCGATCGTTGGCTCCAAAGCCCAGTATGGACCTGCCGGTATTGCTGTTATCGTTCTCCGGAAGCAGCGCCACCGTGAAAGGGCGCCCGCTCTGGAAGGTCAAAATGCCGTGAGTCTGCCAATCTCCCAGCACGGTGGAAAGCCAACCTAAACGATTCAAAACCGCTCCCCGCCTGCCAATCGGCAGGTCATAGGAATAGCCGACGGAAAGACGGTGCCGGACGTCGAAATTGGACCGGCCTCGCTCGGCTCGAACGT
>JAKZXP010000012.1:0-4970 GCA_047514915.1 Terriglobia bacterium | reverse complement strand
GCTCTGTCCACTGACCACCTGGCCGAAGATGGTGTGCTTGCCGTTCAGGTGCGAGGTGGGAACCTCGGTGATGAAGAACTGGCTGCCATTGGTGTTCGGGCCGCTGTTGGCCATTGCCAGCCGGCCCGGGCGGTTGAACTTCAAGCTCGACACGATCTCATCTGCAAACTTGTAGCCGGGTCCGCCGGTGCCGTTGCCCGCCGGGTCGCCGCCCTGGATCATGAAATTGGGGATGACGCGATGAAAGATGGTTCCGCTGTAGAGCGGCGTCTTCTTCTTGGCCTTGGTCACCGGGTGGGTCCATCCCTTGGTGCCGGTTGCCAGGCCGATGAAGTTGGCCACCGTCTTCGGAGTCTGCTTCTCATAAAGCTCGCAGACGATCTGGCCCATCGAGGTGTGGAAGGTGGCGTAAACACCTGCGGAGCGCTTCTTCTGCGCCAGCGCGCTGGTTGCCAAGCCCAACGCGATTGCAAGCGCAATTGCAAAGATCAGGCCTCTTTTCATAGTTCCTCCGAATTCGAAATTGAGTCATTGACGATTGGCGGTGCAACCGATCTGCAATCATCCACTCATCACGGCTTCAATGCAACCTGTTCGACGCGCTCCATGACGCGCAGCAGGTTGCCGCCAAGAATTTTCACCAGGTCTTGCTCCGAGTAGCCGCGCTGCAGCAGTTCGGCGGTGAGGCGCGGCAACTGGGAGACGTCCTCCATGCCGCGCGGCATGGTTGCACCGTCGAAGTCCGAGCCAAGCCCCACGGAGTCCACGCCCACCAGCTTTACCACGTGGTCAATGTGATCGGCGATGCGTTCCACGCCCGGCCGGGGCAGGCGCGCGTCGTAGGCCAGCTCCAGGCGGCGCTCCTCGCGGGCCAGCCGGGCCGGGTCGCCCTGCCACTGCTGCTCCAGTTTGCGCCGCTCCCGCCGGAACTCTGCGCTCACCTTGCTCCAGGCTGCTGCGTAGTCGGAGTCTAAGAACACGGAGTAAAAATTAATCTGGATGACCCCGCCGTTTTTAGTCAGCGCCCGGATCATTGCGTCGTTCATGTTGCGCGGCACATTGGCGAGGGCGCGGCAGGAGCTGTGGCTCGCGATCACCGGGGCGCGCGCCACCTTGAGCGCGTCATAGAAGGTCTGATCGGAGACGTGGGAGACATCCACCATCATGCCCAGCCGGTTCATGCGGGCGACGATGGCGCGGCCCTTCTCGTTCAAGCCGCGCTTGCGGCCGGCATCTCCGGAGGAGCCGGCCCAGGAGGTGGAGAAGGACCAGGTCAGGGTCATGTAGCGCACACCCAGGCGATAGAAGACGTCGAGCACGCCCGGCCTGTCTTCGATGGCGTGTCCGCCTTCAACGCCCATCAGCGCGGCCAGCTTGCCGGCGCGATGGATGCGGCGGATGTCGGCGGCCGTGCGCGCCAGCTCCAGCTCGCGCGAGTGGCGCTCCACCTGATCCAGCACGGCGTCAATCTGCTCCAGGGCGCGGCGCAGGTAATGAGGTTTGTACTTCGGCTGCACATAGATGGAGAAGAAGACGGCGTCCAGGCCTCCCTCGCGCATCCGGGGCAGGTCCAGGTGGCCTTCCGGGTCACGGAGGCTCAGGTCCAGGTTCTCCTCTAGCAGCCTCTGCGTCGTGTCGGCGTGGCTGTCAATGACGATAGCGCGGCGGTGAATTTGGCGCGCCTGACTCAGCCAGTCTTCCGATTGCGGATTGCGCACTTCAGATTTCGGATTTTGCGTTTCGGATTTCGGCTTTGCTGGGCCGCAGGCCAGAACACTGAGGGCCAGGAGGAACAAAAGGGACGTGGAGGGCACCGGCGAATGAAAGAAACTCCTTCTCAACTTTTCAATCCGAAATCCGAAATCCGAAATGGCTCTTCAACTCCGGAGGAAGCCCAGAGAAGCTTCCTTTGTCACGTCGCGACCGAAACCAGTCGCAAAGCAGATTCCGTGCTCCGCTTGGAATGACAACGGACCTAATCATTCGGTGAACTCCACTTGCTGCTCGAGTTCCTGGATCAGGGCGGCGGCCACCTCTTCGGGAGTGCCCGGCCGTTCCTGTTTCGCCGTCCAGTTCCACTGATTCAGATAGTCGTCGGTGCCGGCCAGGCCTTCCCTCATGGCGATCTTGTCAATCTCTTCCTGGAACCGCTCAGGCATTAGGCGCGACAGGGGTCTGGTGCCCTCGGCGGACACCTTCACCTGCGCCGGGATATGCTTCCAGTAGAGGATCTGGTATTTGGCCATGTGTTTCCCTACCCAGCGGTGACCGGCTCCAATTCCCCCTTGCGGTAGGCGCGGAGGAAGTTCTTACAGTTCCGGTCATGTCCCAGCAGCATGTCCTGGGCCAGCTGATAGGGCCGGGAACTTTTGTCGGCTGCGAACACCCGGTTCAGGTCGTTGCCTACCGGGTCCACGATGCCGCTGTCGGCGCCTGCTTCCACGGAGAGATTGATGAACGCCTCGTTGATCAGCCGGCGGCAGGGGAGGCCGAACGACACATTGCTCAGGCCGCCGGTCAGGTGGATCTTCTCGCCGTACTTCTCGCGTAGCTGGCGGATCGCCTCCAGGTAATGGTTTCCGAACTGGCCGTCCACCGAGATCGGGAACACGAGGCCGTCCACATAAAGGTCCTCGATGGGGAGGCTCTTGGCCAGGGCGGTATCGATCACCTGGGAAGCGTTGGCCACTCGCTCCTCGGTGTTTTGGGGCATGCCGCTGGAGCCGGAGGCCGTGACAATCACCGCCAGGTTGCGTTCCCGAGCCAGGTCCAGCGCCTCCAGCCGTTCCAGCGAGGCGGAGTTCAGCATGGACCGGCCTGTGCTTCCCGCGCAGGCCTGAATTCCGGCGCGAATGGTGTCCAGATTGGAGGAATCAATTGAGAGCGGCACCGGCGCCAGCGGTTCCATAGTACGCACCAGCCAGCGCATTGCTTCGATCTGTTTATCCGGGTAGAGGGAGACCTCGTCCACGTTCAAGTCCAGGAAGTCGGCGCCGCCTTTGAGCTGCCGCGCCATCAGCACGCGCAGGTACTGCATTCCTTCGCTGGCGGCGGGCTCGGCGCCCGACATGGCCGCCCGCACCGCGATGGCCACGTGCTTGACGCGTCCCTCCTCATAGTCTTGCTGGCGCTTGACCTCTTCCGGGATGATCAGGTAGCGGGTTTCTCCGCTCGCGCTGGTGTAGCGGACCGCCTCCTCACCGCCGGGAGTGGTGGTGACCAGCTTGCCAGCGCGGCGCAAGATGCGGGTCGTGTGGATGTTTTCCCCGATGACAACGAACTCTTTGTTCAAGCCTTGAGGTTTCATTGCTCCTTAGGTTTCTTACTGGCGTTATGATCCCGCTCGAGGAAGGCATTGGCCCAGGCGCTGGTGCTTCGCAGCGCCCCATTGCGGAAGACCACCGGCCGGTGGAGCATCTGCTCCTCCTCGCCATAGGCCTTCAGGCGCTGGTAGGCGCGGGCCCAGATGCACTCCTTCTCTCCAACTTCGCACAGGCCCTGCCGTGTTCCTCCGCAGGGACCGTTGCGCTGGTTCTTCACGCATTGCGACTCGGGACAGAGGTAGGCAATGTCCGGGAGGGAGCAGTCGCCGCAGTCCTGACAGTCGAAGGCGAGGATTTTGAACGCGTGCTCAGCCGCGTGCAGCGCCTTCCGGATCCGCGGCGACCCCTCCACCGACTGGTAGAGCGTCTTTCCTGCCCGGAACCCCGAACTGTCCTTCTCGAATACCTTCCCGTGCACCAGGCGGTTGAGCCGGTAGGAGAGCGGCGCGCCAGCAGGTGAGGCCTTCGAGCGTAGGTACTCGCGGTTGACCTCCGAGGAACTGAGGCCCGTCTCTGGATCGGGCTCAAAGTAGTAGAACTCCTCAGGCTGAGCGAAACGAATCTGGCGGGCAAACTCCTTCCAGTCATTGTCGCCGAAGCTGTCCCAGATCTGGAGGATCCGCTCGTAGTCTTCGAACCGCATATGCCCCCCCAGGTAGACCCCCCGATAGCCGAGTCCCTGAGCAATGGCGCACTGCTTGGCGGCGAACTCCAGGAAGAATGCCTTGCCCTTGTCGGGCGAGGCTCCCCGCTCCTCGGCCAGCGCCAGCAGGTCGTCGGTGACCACGGCGCCGGGAATCCGGCCAGAGTGGAAGAAGCGTGAGGCGGAGGCGCTGAGGACGTAGACATTGCACAGTACGGGCACCTGGAGTCCCTTCAGCGCCATGTAGCGCAGTAGCTCATCCTGCTTGCGCGCGTCGTAGCCGATCTGGTTGATGATGAAGCGGGCGCCAGACTCGATCTTCTTGGCCAGCTTGAAGTACTGCGGCATCACCTCGCTCTCATACCGCTTGTGGTTGTTCACCACCGCCCCGAGAAAAAATTTGGTCCCCTCCATGCGGGAGAACATTTCCAGCAGGCTGACCGAATCAAGGTCAAAGACCGGGGCGGCCTGACCCTGGTGTCCGGTCACCGGGTAATCGCCCGAGAGTGCCAGCACGTTGTGAAAACCTTCGCTGGACAGCTTCCAGCCGCGGCTCTCCAGCGCGTTGCGGTTCCAGTCCTTGCAGGAGAGGTGGATGATGACCTCCTGGCCGCGGGAGATCAGGTCCGTACCCAGGGTGTCGGCGCTGAGCATAGCGTGGCCGCCGGGGTTGTCGGTGATGCTCAGGGCGTGGAAGCGAGGATGCTCGGCCAGCAATCGGGCCATTTCCAGAATGCGGCGGCCGCTGCGCTCCGTGATCAGCCCGCGGGAAGTCACCAGCTCGACCACGGTGACGAAACTGGAGGTTTCCTCCAGCAGGTGCCGGAATGTGCGCTTGCTCCAGGCGCCGGAAGATGGCCGCGTGGGTGCGGGCGATGCGTTCACGTCTTGCCTCCAAACGCCGCCGGCATGGGCTTGAACTGGCAGCCCTCGACAAAGACGTCAAAAAAGTCGTGGGTCGTTTCCAGCTCGATGTGCTCGATGCCCTTGACCAGTTCCTCGAT
>JAKZXP010000011.1:0-4416 GCA_047514915.1 Terriglobia bacterium | reverse complement strand
CCGGGATCATCCTGCGGACCAACGTTCGGAGCGCCGGCACAGTCACCAACAATTATGGGATCAAGGTGGAAAACCAGGCCGGCGTGGGTACCAACAACTGGGCTATCTTCACAGGTACGGGGAAAGTGGAATTCGGCGACCTGGTAGAGACGGCCCAGAACCTGACCTTCAAGAGCGGCACCAGCTTTCTGGGCACCCTGGATCACGCCATCACCGCCAACCGCACCTGGACCCTGCCGGATGCCACTACCAGCATCGCGCATGCGCCGGCGGCACTGACGGCGGCCGAGCTCCTCCAGGGCAACGGGGGCGCGGAAGTCCAGGCCAGCGGGTTTACGATGCAGGCGGCCGGGTCAGCGGGCACCAGCGTCACCAATGCAGGCACGGCCACGAGCCTGGCCCGCAGCGACCACGAGCACCGCGTGCCCTGGCAGGTGGGCGCCCACTTCGAAGCCACACCAGCAGTGGCCGAGTCCACCGTGCCCCTGCCGGTGAACGAGGCATGTGGCGGCTCGATTGATGCCACCGCGGTCCACATCACCGCGCTCACCAAGGGCAGCGCGGCCATGACCTTCAATGTGGTCAGGTACAACTCAGCCGGCACCAGCCAGGGCAACCTGTTCGCCTCCAACCAGAGCTATTCCAACACCGGCAACAACCGGCAGTCCTTCACTCCGGACCAGAACAACACCAACATCGGCTCCACCGATTATTTCCGAGTGAACTTCGTCACCGTGAACGGCCAGGACGATCTCACCGTTGCCACAGGCGGAAAATGCAAAAACGTAAACTAACCTGTCTGCTGCTTCTGGCGCTTCTCAGCAGCGCCGCATTGCTGTGGGCGCTCACCGGGACAGTGGCGCCGGACGGCGACTTTTTCTCCGGAGGGTGGGACACCACGCCGCTGTGGTCCAAAGTGGACGACGACATTGACGCGCCCGATGGTACGTTGATCGTCTCGCCCAACAATCCCAAGAACCCGGAAAACAACTTGACGTTTGACGTGACCTGCCCTGGGGACGTGGGCACGATCACGGAGGCGAATCTGCGCATTCGAGCACGGGAGCAAGGAGGAGCGCGCAGCGTCAACATGGATATTAAGTGGAGCGCCACCACGGCCACCGACTTCAACACTGGGGCCTTGACTACTTCATTCGTGAATTATGCCAGCGGCAATCAGACCGGTTTGAGTATCAGCAAGTCGAGTTGCGACGCCTCAACGATCCGGGCGAATCCAACGACGACTGGTTCGGGTTCGCCAGAAAACGCGGAGATCGATTCCTTCAACCTGGACATTACCTATACGGCTGCCGCCGGCAGCACCGTCAACCGACTGTTGATCACCCAAAGGCGCCGGGCTCCCCGAGCCTCAGGCGGCACCAGCGAATAGGTATCTCGACGATGAAGCACCGGGCATCCCCCCCCGCCCGACCCGATGTGCCCCCGGGACATGGGCTGCGGACCTGTCTCCGAACTCCCGCGCCGCTGCGGAGGGAGGATTGAGTTGCCCCAACCTGCCCGCCGGCCGGCGTTCCCGCACCGAGCCCAAGGAGGTCCTTGGTGGGCATTGGGGTGGGCATTGGGGTGGGCACAGGCCGCCGGGCCGCTCCGCACGAATCGAGGGCTCTGTCACCACAGAAACCTGGCTGGAGACCACCCTGCCCCCCGAGATGGAGGAACTGCGGGCGGCGCTGCTCGCTCGCATCGTCGGGCAGGAGGAAGCAGTGGACTACATCGTGCGCGCCATGTCCCGCTACCGCGCCAAGCTGGCAGGTCTGGAGCGCCCGGTGGCAGCCTTCCTGCTGCTGGGGCCGACGGGCGTCGGCAAGACTTCCACCGTCGAGGCGCTGGCGGATTTGCTCCACGGCTCGCCCAAGGCAGTGTTGAAAATTCACTGCTCCGAATTCTGCTCCGACCATGAGCTGGCGCGGATGAAAGGCGCGCCGCCGGGTTACGTGGGCTGGCGCGAGTGCGTTCCGCTGTTCCACGAGGCCCGCCTCAAGGAAGTCCGGGCGCGCAGCGACCTGGCGCTGGTGCTGTTCGATGAAGTCGAGAAGGCTCACCCGACCCTCTGGGACCTGCTGCTGGGCCTGCTGGATAAGGGCGAGGTGGTGTTGAACGACAACACCCGCACCGACTTCCGCAAGACCCTCGTCTTCCTCACCGGCAATGCCGGCGGGCGCGAAGTGGCCCAAGCGCTCTCGGGGGGGATCGGCTTTGCCTCCGACCGCGGCAGTGGGAGCTTCAGCCGCATAGCCATGCGCAGCGCCGAGCGGGTGTTCTCACCGGAGTTCCGCAACCGGCTCACAGCCACTATCGCCTACCAGCCTCTCGGCTGGGAGGAATTGCTGCGCGTCTGCCGCCTGGAACTGGCCCGGCTGGCGGCACGCCTGCGCGCCCGCGAACCCGATTGGGTAGCGCTGCAGTACGAAACCGCCGCCGTGGAACAGATTGCGCGCCAGGGCTACGAGGCCCAATTCGGCGCCCGGCATATCCGGCGCGCGATCGAGCGGCTGGTGGAAGAGCCGCTGGCCAACTTGCTGGCTTCGGGCGCCATCGGGCCCGAGGACTCCATCGTCATCTGCGCCGGCAAGCATCCGGGCGAGGGCCTGCGCTTTCGGAGGAAACAATGAGCGCCCTGCACCGCGCCCTGCTGGCAGGCTTGCTGCTGATCGCCTCCGCCGTGGGCCTCCAGGTGAGCTTCCTGCTGGTCCAGGCGGGAACCATCTTGAGTGACATGCACCAGCAGAGCCACCTCGCCCTGTTCAGCATCAACCAGACCCTGGAGCTGGTCCGTGGAGCGACCCGCGAGCAGCGCACCTACTACAAAGCCACTGGCAAGGCGCTGGCCCTCACCACCATCCACCTGGGACGTCTGGTGAAGCAGACCAACGCTCGGCTGGGCCGCACCGAAGCCCGCCTGGCCCACCTGACGACCAATATGGACAATCGCTCCGAGCAAGTCAGCCAGGCGGCCAGCCGCGCTCTGAACAATTTCAGCGTGGCCGCCCTCACCCTCGCCGGCCAGACCGACACGCTGGGCCACCAGGCCAACCTGCTGCTCGCCGCCAGCCGCGGCGCGGTGGAGAACCTGGAGCGACTGGCGGGAAGCCCGGCGCTGGTGCGCTCGACCGAGAACCTGGAGCGCTCGACCGCACATCTGGAGAAGACCACGGCCGCCACCGCTGAGGCCGCCGGCCACGTCCGCGATATGCTCTCGCCCCGGAAAAAAGTTTCTGGCGCCGCCTGCTCGGCCTCCTGATTCCCCGCCCCTCCATCCCCGTCGTGAAGTAACTCCGCGTGTACAGAGCAAGCTGCTCCACGCACCCATAACCCAGAGGGTGATCTATCTAGGCAAAGAACCAGCCGCTGCGCATGGAATTGCTCGGCAACATGCCATGATCGTGGGGCCTGATCGTGGGGCCTGATTGTGGGGCGCGGTCGTATTCGGTTAGCGCAGGATGTTGAGGGAGCCTTGGCGGTAGCCCTCCAGGTCCAGGGTCACGAACTGAAAGCCCAGCTCTTTGAAGATGCGGGTGAACTCGCGGGCCATTTCCGGGGTGAGCGCGCGTGGCAGCTCCTCTTCGGCAATCTCCAGCCGCACCATCTCACCGTGGAAGCGGACGCGACACTGGCGGAATCCCAGCGCGTGCAGCGCCTCTTCGCCGGCCTCCACGCGGCTCAGGTTTTCCCGAGTCACCGGCGTGCCATAGGGGATGCGGGAGGACAGGCAGGCTGAGGCGGGCCGGTCCCAGGTGGGAAGTCCGGCGCGCTGCGACAACTCGCGGATCTCGGCCTTGCTGAGTCCGGCATCCAGCAGCGGCGAGAGCACGCTGTGTTTTTGGGCCGCGCCATGGCCGGGCCGGAAGTCGCCGGTGTCGTCCTTGTTGATTCCGTAGCAGACAGAAGCAAACCCGCGCTCGGCGGCGATCTCGCCCAGTCGGGTGAACAGCTCGTCCTTGCAGTGGAAGCAGCGGTTGGCGTCGTTGCGGACGTAGAGGGGGTTGTCGAACTCCTCGGTGGCGACCACCTCGTGTCGGATGCCGAAGCGCTGGGCGAACTCCACAGCATCCTGGAGGTGGCTGCGGGGCATGCTCGGGCTGTCGGCGGTGACTGCCAGCGCGCTGTCGCCGACGGCCTGGCGGGCGGCCCAGGCCAGGTAGGCGGAGTCGGTGCCACCCGAAAAAGCCACAATCGTCGACTGGAGCGCCCGCAACGATTCCAAAAGCGCCCGCTGCTTGTCCAAAAGCGACCGTTCCTTGGTCTCCAGTTCGGTCTGCGCCACCTGTCTCATCCTCGCCATTATACCCGACCGCAGGCTGAAAAACTGTAAGAAGCTGTTCGCGCAGCGCCCGCCGGCCGGAGCAGAGTTGGCGGACGCGGGCAGCACGGATCGCGAGGTGCTTCACCCAGGAA
>JAKZXP010000010.1:0-3511 GCA_047514915.1 Terriglobia bacterium | reverse complement strand
CGATGCCCCCTGTCTTATTCAACCAATCTCTGAGACAGGATACTAGGGGGCCATGCCCTCCTCCATCCAGCGCTTGAAAAGGGCGAGGCGCTCGGGTGGCCAGGACTCATCACAGGGCATGCTGCCGTTTTCCAGCTGCGCGTAAATCCCTGCCGCTTGCACCTTGACCTCTTCGTAGGAGGAGAGGTCCAGCCCGTATTCCTTCATCGAATCCACATCAGGACTATCGCGAAATAACGGCCGAATCTCGGCCGCAAAACTTACCGCCATCCTCGCACCTCCAACTCCTGTTCCGCGCCACAGAGACGAAAACCGTTAAGGAGGCAGAGCGGGAGAAAGAAGTCCTCCTCTGCTTCCTCGGCGTCCCAGTGCTGCATTTCGAAACCGGGGAAGAATACCACAGGGAGGAGGTTGGCCTGTTGGGTTTACAACTTGGTTGCTGCAAGGATGGGTGGGATCGAAATCGAGCTGCAATAGGGTGGTTCCACCGCCAGCGGGTGTATGTCCGAGAGAGGGTCAGGCTTCCCTACAGTGCCGATTGTCAGCACCGGTGCGGTCCAGCCACGGCAGGGGGTGTGGCGGGCGTCACATAACACGATTATGTGACATTCCGATTTCTGAGTCGTAGTGGGGGCTGGTACCATCAGGACCATCGCCTGCGCCGCGTGGCGGAAGCCTCGCAAGCCCACCTAAGCAGCGGCGCACACACACTTGCCAGAATCGCGCTCGCGCCCATCCAAGCTGGAACATAGGTAAACACTAGCCCGCTTGTGGGGACTATCGGCCTTTTGCGCCAGGCCTACTTCCCCGAAGGGAATCCAGGCACTTGTCCGGTTAGCGCGTTATACGTCAAAGTGGGCTGCGCGGCAGCATGGGTAAACGCTAATGCCGCGTCAGGATTGTTTGCTGCTCTGTCATCCACGAGAGCACGGTCTACCGAGATTACCGCGCGGGAGGGAGTCTCAGGCTTACTGCGGAAAGTTCAGGCGCCGGAGCAGGTCCTGGAATCGCCGGGCAGACGCGAGATCAGTTTTGTTTGGTGGGGACGAGGCGCTTCAGCTCTTCAAACCAGTTGAGCACGACGTTGATTTGCCTCGGTCCCCCCTCCTGCTCGCTTTCCTTGATCATCAGGAACCGCCGGCCGTCGGGCGTGATGTCGTAGTTTGCTTCTGACGGGACGATGTCGCGGAAGTACTGTCCCTCAAAGACCAGGGTGGGGGTGCCTGCACGAAAAGTTGGCTGCGTTGTAATCTCAACGGCCATCATTTTGTTGCCCTCGCGGTAGAACAGTTCCTTCCCGTTCTTCGCCCAGACCGGCTCACCGCCGCCTTCGGTGGAGATCTGCCGCTTGCCGCCGGGGCCGGGATACGGCTGCACATAGACTTCGTTCCGGCCCGACTCATCGGACGTATAGGCTAGACAGTGCCCGTCCGGGGAGAACACAGCCCAGGCTTCATCAAATTCAGCCGCCTCCTGACGGCTGGCCGTGAGATTAGGAATCGGGTGAGTTCGAGGACGGGATGGGCGTTAGACGTCCAGTGAGCGCCGACGAATGCCGTAAATGAGATTATTTGTAACCTCACTCTTACCTAGAAGGCGCGGAAAGCTTCCAGGAGCAGGGCGCGGTATTTCTCTCGGTCGTAGCCGTGCCATCCTTCCCAAAGGGCGTAGGCGCGGACGCGGTCATGGGGGAGCGTGGCCGCCGCGTCGGTGATGACGTACTCCACCGTCTGTCCCGGACGGAGCTGCACGCCCCGGCCGAATAGTTGCTGGGCGGCAATGGCGATCAGGCTGGCTTTTTGGTAGTCGCGCGGCGGGCGGGTGAGACGCTTGCTGATCACCAAATCCTCCACTGCCACCATGCCGCTCTCCAGCCGCTCCAGGTAGCGCTCCAGCACCACCCGGGCTTCCTCCAGCTTTTGGCGATAACTCTGGCGGTCGCACGCTTCGGCCAGGATAGCCAGGACTTGCTTCTGCATCCGGGCCACCAGGGGCGGAGTGTCGTGGCGGCGACACTCCAGGCCCCGCACCTTCAGCTCGGCTTCCTCGCTGACCGCGAAGAACCGGTTGGGCACCGGGACATCGGCAAATCGCTTGGAAGGCAGGAACACGATGTAGCGATACAGGGCCTCCAGGGCAATCGGCAAGCCGGTCCGCTCGCCAATCTCCTCGGCCAGCGCCAGATAGTCTTCGCGGGCGGCCTGCGGCTTCTGCACGTACATGCTGTCCACGATGGCGTGCAGGACGCGGAACCCGCGCTGCTCGGCCGTCTCCTTGGCCACCAGAAGCTGCTCGCGCCCGATGGCATTGATGCTCTCGTGGGCCTCGATCTTGCCCAGCCGGGCGTTCTTGTACCCCAAGTAGCCAAAGCAGCAGACCAGCAGCCACTTCTGCGCCTCCCGTCGGCGCCGGTAGGTTTCCAGCAACGCGGCGTCTGTGGTCTGCCGCATGTGCTCCTTGTACTGCTGCCGTTTCTCAATCAGCGGGGCGACCGTGCGTCCCACCACCCCTTGCCGCTTGCGGCAGATGCGGTAGCCCACCTCGGGAAGCGGCGGGCTGTCCGGGCAGCAGCGGCAATTCACCGTCTCCGAGGACACATTGAAGTGCACCATGATGCTGGGGAACTGGGAGGGGAAGTCCAACTCGGCCACGTTCTCGTGGAACCCCAGAATGGGCGGGAAGACCAGCCCGCCCCGGTCGGCGATCAGAAGCTGGTCGGGGTGCTTGAAGTCTTCCGGCTCGCTCTTCTGCTCCGGGATGAGGATGCCATCGCGGTAGGCCACCTCCATCTGCATGTAGGAGATGCCAGTGCCGGTGGTCGTGCGGGCGGCATACTGTACCGGCAGCTTGGTGAGCCGGGCCAGCTCCCACAGCCCGTCCTGCTGACAGTGATCGGCGATGAAGGAATTGCTCAGGTCCACGTGCAGCCGCCCGTAGAGCGTGGTGGCGCTGTCCTTGAACAGAATCCGCCCGTAGCTCATGAAGCTGCGGGCGCGGCTCTGGTGCACGGGCAGGCTGGCATCCCGGTTGAGCGGCAGGGGAAGGTTCAGCCGCCGAGCCTGCTGGCGCAGGAGCGGAAAGATGGTGGAGTCGCCCCACTCGGAGAGGATCAAATCCGGGTCGTGCCGCTCCACAAGGCGCTGCACCGTGACTACCGCAGGCTCGGCGGATTCCTCGATGACCGAGCACTCGCCGTCCACCTCCACTTCCAGCGCGCCGCGCCGTCCGTGCCGGGGGTTGACTGCCGAAAGCCCTTCCAGCCGCAGGTGCATCACCTGGAGTGGCGGCAGCGGGTAGTCCAGGGCCCACTCGCTGTCCCGGCATTCCAGGGCACGCACCTGCCCCTCGTCGTCCACCTCCACCTCCACTCGGGCGAAGGGGAACACCCGCTTCTCCCAGCAATAGAGGGGGGCGAGCATGAGGTCACTGTTGTAGAGCCGCAGGTCGGGGTCGAACCGGTGCACCCAGCGCACCCAAGAGGCAAACGCGGTGGGATGCGGGACAGTAACCT
>JAKZXP010000009.1:0-4823 GCA_047514915.1 Terriglobia bacterium | reverse complement strand
TTCCTGGACCTGGAGAAGGTCTCGCGGTATTCGGGCGTCCCGTGGGTGTCCCCGGAACTGGCATCCACTCTTGCAGTAGCGATGAACACGGCAATCCTGTTCCTGCTAGGTCTGGCAACCGTGGTCCCGCGCGAGAAACTGAAAGCATGGTGGCGTAAGCGTGCTGCGGCAGAAGTGGCATACCTGTCCGAGGATGGCCTGCCGTGGCCCTGGTTGGCCATGGCTGCTCTGGTAGCTTACAGCCTCCTGGTTGGCCGAGCCCTGGCCGGCTGGGAGTCCATTCCTTTCACGCGCTGGAACCTCGGAAGCGCAGGCGTCCAGATGCTTGTCTTTCTGCTTTTCATATCGCGGGACATCCTGTTCCTTCAATGGTGCAACCTCACGCGGATGAAGCGCCCCCTCGTCAAAGGGGGTTTTTACCTGTTGCTCTATTACACGGCAGTCTTCATCATAGGAGTTGTTCTCGGGCTCCTCTGGGCACCGTCCGGCTTCACCTTTCTTGCTTTGACAAGTCCACTTATGGTTTTCGGCACGAAACAACTTGAGCTCGCCAAGGTGCTCTGGATTTATCTGGGGATGGCATTGCAAGTCGGGGTGATCGGGTTCCTGCTAAGAGCAATCTCCCGCCGCCTGGGGCGCCCCTCAACCGCCACCGCGGCTTCCGGATCGGCCTCCGAATCGTAAGTTGCGCTCCAATCCTGCGGAAAGCGTCCGTGCATTGGCAATCGCTGCCGACACCATCGGACCGTCGCACCAGAGTTCGCTTCCGGCCTTCTTGACAGGTCGCCAACCGGCATTATAGAAATGGTAGGTTGTACGGGGCTTTGGCAGCACTGGGAAGGCAACCACGGGAGTGGAGCGCTTCAGCAGCGCACCGGGTTTGCGAACGGGAGTCAGGAGCTGCCCAGACGGTTGCCAGAGCGGTAGTTACTGCTTCGACTGGCAGGGTCAGGCTTTAGAGCACTTCATGAGGGTTCCTCCCGAAGTTTTTTCCTGGAGGCAGTGGAAAGCTTGGGGCGGGCTGCGGCCTGAGCACCCCAAACCAGTACAGAGCAAGGGAGCGGGCGTATGGAGGAATTGACAGGCAAGGGAAACCCTGGCACGCCGGAGGGTTCCGAGAAACCGGCGACCGGTGTGCCAGCGAAGAAAGCCGAGCAGCCCGCGGCGCCGAGCAAGCAACAGGCCAAGGAAACTGCTGAGGCCAATCCGAGCCTCCGCCGGCGGCGCCTGGTGTGGGCTTGCTTCGTGGCCTACTTGGTGACCAACTTCCTGATGTTCCTTCGCTTTTTCCTGCCGCGCACGCTCTTTGAACCCAAAACCCGTTTTACAATCGGCTATCCCGGCGACTTCACCTTGGGCGTGGAGACCAAGTTCCAAAAGGACTTCCGCATCTGGGTGGTGCGCAACGCCGAGCGCATCTTTGTGATCTTTGCGCGCTGTACGCACCTGGGCTGTACGCCGGACTGGAAGTCGGCCGAGACCAAGTTCAAGTGTCCGTGCCACGGCAGCGGCTATGACACTGAGGGAGTCAATTTTGAAGGCCCGGCGCCACGGCCCATGGACCGCGCCCACCTGGAACTGGACGCCCAGGGGCGCATCGTGGTAGACACCGGGCGCCTCTACGAGTGGCCCAAGGGACTGCAATCGGGGTTCGACGAAGGCAACGGTCGAAGCGGCGCATATATTCAGGTGTAGGGTTCAGCGTGTAGGGTTCAGGCGTGTAAGGTTCAGCGCCGCAAGCAGGAGATTCGCATGGCAGAAGGAAACAGGAAGCAGGACGGCAACGGCAACCAGGGCGTGAGCGGGAACGGGAAAACGAAGGTGGCCACGCTGGTAGAGAAGGCCAAGGCTGGAGCCCGCCTGCTGATGGGGCAGGTGCAGGAAGACGCTGAGGCGCTGAAGAAACCGCAGAAGACCCAGCTGTGGAAGTCCCTGTTCCGGGTCAAGCACGACGACACGACCCGTAGCCGGGCGTTGGGCGTGCTGAGCAATGTCTTCCTGCACCTGCACCCGGCCAAGGTCAATCGCGACGCCGTTCGCTACAGCTACACCTGGGGCATGGGGGGCATCACCTTTTACTTGTTCATTGTGCTGACCTTCACCGGCGTGCTCCTGATGTTCTACTACCACCCCACCAAGGTGCAGGCGCTCCGCGACATCCTCTACCTGGAGCATGACGTCCCCTTCGGCCGCCTGCTGCGGAACATGCACCGCTGGGGCGCGCACCTGATGATCATCACCGTGTGGCTGCACATGTTCCGGGTGTTCCTGACCGGCTCCTACAAGAAGCCGCGCGAGTTCAACTGGGTGGTGGGGGTGATCCTGCTGGTGCTAACCATGCTGCTGTCGTTCACCGGCTATCTGCTGCCCGACGACCAATTGGGATTCTGGGCGGTGACGGTGGGCACGAACATGGCGCGCGCCACTCCGATGATGGGATCCGAAGGGCCGTTTGGGCCACAACTGGGAATGAGCCCTCTAAACGATGTGCGCTTTGCTCTGTTGGGCGGTTCCATCGTGGATTCCAACGCCCTGCTGCGCTCCTATATCTGGCACTGTATCGCCATTCCCCTGATCGCCGCCGTTTTCATGGGGGTCCACTTCTGGCGGGTGCGCAAAGACGGCGGGATTTCCGGCCCCGCGCCGGTGATGCTGGAAAGCGAAATCAAGGAAGTCCGGAAGCTATAGCAGAGAGGGAAGCCGATGGATTGGGCACAACTGTGGGAAATCGCATCCGCACCGGACAACGTGCAGATCGTGGCACTGCTGTTTCTGGTGCCCTTCTACTCCTGGTACGGCTTGCGCCAGGCGCTGGCCAATGACCGGCTGATCGCACAACTGGAAGCCGACCCCCAACTGGCGAAGACGCATCATCGCAAAACCCATCCTTTCCGGCCCGGCTGGGCCCGCGAGGTGCATGTCTGGCCCTTCTTGCTGCGGATAGAATTTCTGGCGGCCATCATCGTGACCGTGATCCTGATGGTTTGGTCTCTGACGCTGGACGCGCCCCTGGAAGAGCCGGCCAATCCAAGCCTGACCATGAATCCGGCCAAAGCTCCCTGGTATTTCCTGGGCCTGCAGGAGATGCTGGTTTACTTTGACCCCTGGATCGCCGGTGTGGTGATGCCCACCCTCATCGTTATCGGGCTGATGGCGATCCCCTACATTGACGAGAATCCGCTGGGCGGCGGCTACTACACCTTCCGCCAGCGCCGCTTTGCCATCCTGACGTTTTGCTTCGGTTTCATCTTGCTCTGGGTGGCGATGGTGGTGATTGGCACCTTTATCCGCGGACCGGGCTGGATGTGGTTCTGGCCCGGCCAGGTCTGGGATCATAACAAGCTGATCTTTGAAACCAACAAGGACTTGCCCGACATTGTGGGGATTACCAGCACGGCGGGCAAAAGCATCTTCGGAGCTCTGGTGGTGGGCGGCTATTTCCTGCTGGCTGGCGCCGGCCTCCATATGCTGATTACGCTCACTGAGTTCAGTCGCAAGATTTACAAGCGAATGAACCTACTGCAGTACCTGACCATGCAGTTCTTAATCGTTACCATGCTGGCGCTGCCGGTGAAGATCCTGCTCCGGCTGGTGTTCCGGATTAAGTACATATGGGTGACGCCGTGGTTCAACGTCTGAAGCGGAAGTCAGTGGGCAGGGAGGAGCCTGGTGCCTGAGACACCCGTACCCGAGCAAGACCCCGTCGTCAGCCAGTCCCTCAGTGGTCCCCTGCTGATTGCCGCCTTCCTGCTGGTGATGACGGTGGCCTGGTCGTTGTACGACGAACTGTACGGGCAACGTCCCTGGAAGGATTATCAGCAGCGGTTCGTGCTCCAGTACACGGCGTATCTGAAGAGTTTGCAACCCAAGCAGGCGAGCGCGGAAGAGAAACTCCGGGGTTCGGACGAATACAAGCGCCTGGAGCAGGCTTTGGACGAAGCGCAGAAGGCCGTTGCACCTAGGCTGCGCGACCTTGACCGCGAGGTGAACAAGCTGCTCACCCCGCGGATCATGGCCGTGACGAAAGTGTTCCAGGAGGCCCGCGGCAAGCTGGGTGAAAAGACCTACCAACTGGAAACCGCCTCCAGCACCGGCGAAAAGGAGTCGCGCAGAAAGGCGTTGGAACAGGCCAGGCAGGAGAAGTGGCCGGCCCGGCTGCCAGCCGGCGACGGCAAAATCGAGCGGGTCAGCCTCACCTACGACGAGCTGGAACGGGAATTCAACGAGTTGAAGGACCGGCGGGCGAAGCTGCAGGCGGAGCGCGCCGAACTGCTCCGGCGACCCAGCGAACTTCGCGCCCAGCGCGATGCCTACTTGAAAGAAAACCTGGTCGGGCTGAACGAAGAGGGGATCGCCGGACTGCTCCGAAACATGGAGACGTTCAAATACGAGATCAAGCAGATTCACGTTGGGGCGGACCGCATCTACGCAGGGGTTGGGCGCGTAGATATGGTGGATCGCTGCCACTCCTGCCACCTGGGCATCCTGGAACCGCTCACCCTGACGCAGCAGGACATGGGAGGAGAAGCGGCCTTTACCAGCCATCCCAATCCTGAGCTGCTCCGCATTCACGACCCGGAGCGATTCGGCTGCTCGCCCTGCCACGGAGGCAACGGGCGCGCCACCACCAGCGTGAAGAAAGCCCACGGCCAGTACAAACACTGGCTGTGGCCGCTCTACGCCCGGGAAAACATGGAAGCCGGCTGCCAGCAGTGCCACAGCGCCGAGATGGTGCTGGAACATGCGGAAGTGCTCAACGCCGGCAAGCAGCTTTTCCGTAACAAGGGGTGCATCGGCTGCCACCGCTACGAAGGATTTGACAC
>JAKZXP010000008.1:0-3833 GCA_047514915.1 Terriglobia bacterium | reverse complement strand
GCGGGCGGCTGCGGTAGTGGTGAGGCCCCATCCTTCCGTCCAGAGGAGCCGGAAGCCCCCGGGCCACCCAAGGAAGTCACCGGGCGCAAAGCCTTTCAGAACATGTTTGTGGCTGCGCGTTCCTGGGCACGCGATGCGAAGCCCTTTCACCTCACCAACTTCTACCTCAAGCAGTCCAACGGAGTCGGGGGCGCAGCCACTGCCTGGACCGCCAGCTTCGCCTCTGCCTCCCTGAAGAAGTCAAAAACCTATACCTACTCCACCGTAAAAACGCAGAACCTGCATGAGGGAGTCTTCGCGGGACACGATGAGCGGTACGGAGCCGAATCGGAACTCAGCGGCCCGCCGTTCTTGGTGGCGGGTTTTCGGACTGATAGCAATCAGGCGTTCGAAGTGGCTGAAGCGAAGGGAGGGAAGGCCTTCCGCAAAAAAAATCCTCAGACGCCAGTCACCTTTTTGTTGGAGTACAGCCGATCCTACCAGGGGCTGGTGTGGCTCGTTTGCTATGACGTAGGATGCACCACCAGCCCCTTCACCGTGTACGTGCACGCCTCCACGGGTGGGGTGTTGAAGGTCGTCAGATGAAGCGCCAGCCCTCGGGCAAGCGCGCCGCCCCTCCAGGGGCCAGGCCCAGGCGGCGACGCTGGGTACTGCTGTTGGTCGCGGTGTTGGTGGCATGCGGGACCATCTACCTGTTGCGGCAGTCGTTGCTGCCGGGCCTGGCTTGGATGCTGGTCGTGGCTGATCCGCTGGAGAGGGCGGATGCCGCCGTGGTGCTGGGTGGCGACAATAGCTACGCAGGCTACCGCGTCCGTGCCGCCGTTCACCTGTACCGTAAGGGCTGGGTCCGCAAAGTGGTGCTGAGTGGTCCGAAATTGGGCTACGGCATTCACGAGACGGAGCTCTCGGTGCCACTGGCAGTTTCGCAGGGAATCCGCAAGGAGGACCTGCTCTTCATCCCCCACGCCGCCCGTTCCACTTGGCAGGAAGCGCAATTGCTGACCGGCATGTTGGAGCGCAGAGGTATCCGCTCGCTCTACGTGGTGACTTCCAACTACCACACCCGCCGCGCCCGCCGCGCGTTTCTTCGCGCCAGCCGCGGGCGCCTGCGCGTGCTGGCTTATCCCGCCCCCGACGATTGGTTTGAGCCTCGGCGCTGGTGGCAGTCCCGCGATGGGCGCAAGATCTTCGTCTTGGAATGCTTGAAGAGCGTGAACTCCCTGCTGGAGGAGGCACTCCGCTCTGGATGACACTTCAGCCCGACGGCTCGTACCGAAGTGCGGCAGCGCCCATGCGAGGCTGTGCAACCGTCTTTTGTCGTAGAAAAACCCAGAGTCGAGCCTGTTTTTGACAGGCGGGCGGATCGCAGGGTAGCCTGATGGCAGCGGCCCCAGATGAGACACTCACTCGCCTGCTTTCTCCTCCTCGTCCTCTCGGGGTCAAGCGAATGTAAAAAGCAGCCGGCTGTGCCGCACCGCGAACTGGCATTCGTGGCCGCCGAACGCGGCAACGCGCTGACGGTCATTGACCTGGACCGCGTGAGCACGGTCGCCTCCATCCCTGTTAGCCGTGCCCCCGTCGCGGTACGCGCCGGCCCGGTCCGCAACGAGGTTTACGTGGCGACGCGAGCCGGGCGCCTGGAAGTGATTGATGCCGTGCGACTGCAGTTAGATGCCAGCATAGCGGTGGCCGGGAGCCCCGTGCGGCTGGAGGTCAACGCAGGCGGCAACACCGCCTTTGTGTTGAGCCGGGTGGAGCCTGCGGTCCACATCGTGGACCTGCGGGAGCGCCGGGTAATCAACACGATTCAGCTGGATCCAGGCTGCGAGCCTGTGGCCTGGAATCTGGCCCTCGACCACAATTTACTGTGCGTGGGCGACGCCGCTGGCCGGCAGCTTCTAATCTTGGACCTGGCAAAGGGGGCGGTAGTGGCGCGGGTACCCCTGCCGGCTGCGCCAGCCTGGGTGGAGATCTTGCCCGATAGTTCTCAGGCCTTCGCCGCCCAGCCCGACACCAGCCAGGTTTCCGCGGTGGACTTGCAGCAGAGGAAGCTGCTGGTCCACCTGCCGGTCGGCATGCGGCCAGTGCATTTGGCGCTGAAACCGGATGGTGGCGAAATGATCGCCAGCAATGCCGGATCGAATTCCATCACCATCCTGAGCACCTACACTGACGAGGTCGCCCTGACGATGCCGGTGGGCGCCGAGCCGGTCGAAACGCTGTTCAGCGGCGACGGCACCCGTGGCTACGTCGCCAATTTCGCTTCCAACAGCGTCAGCGTGCTGGACATCGAGACCCGCGAGCTTCTGGCAGACGTGCCTACCGGCACCGGACCCTTCCGGCTGGCGCTGACTGCCGGCGAGCGCTTCCTGCTGGTGCTGAACTCTCACTCGAACGACATGGCCGTCCTCCGCGTTCAGGCTAACCCCATCTCCCTGCTCACCATCCTGCCGGTTGGGGTGGGGCCGAGTGACTTGGCGGTGAAGATAGTGCCGAAACAGTAGGGAGTGGGCAGTAGGCGGGGTACAGTCGGCGGGGTTCGGTGGGGCAGGCTTTCCCGTTCCTACCGGCGACTGCTCTCTGCCCACTGTTCTACAGCCGACCAGGGGGAACGGGGCTACCTTCTTCTTTTTCTCTTGGGGGGAGGCAGTTTTTTCAGGATTCCCCCGGCCGCTTGAGCATAGGCGCCGCCCATTTCCACGCACCGCTCCAACACGGGGCGGGCTTCTTCGTTACGGATGAGCTTGGCATAGCCCCAGCCTTGGAAGAAAAGCACCGGGCTGAGGGCCTGCACGTTGCCCTCCAGTAGCTGGGCAGCAGCCTCCAGCTCCTTCAAGGCGTCCTCGATCTTTTCTTGCATCATCAGGACGCGGCCCATAATCGAATGTCCAGCGCCGCGAAAGTTGTTCAGATGGTGCTCCCAATCGGCCTCGGCCACCCCTTCCGGCGCGCTCTTGGTCTGCACCACCTCGAGCAGACGCGCTCCCAGCTGCCGTACTTCTTCCACTTCTTCGGGCTTGCGGCCCTCGGTTTGAGCCATTAATTGATGGGTGCGGGTCTCAGCAAGCAGCAGCAGCATGCTCTCGTTTTCCGGCTCGGCCTCAATAGCCTTCTCCGCAGACTCCAACATCTTGGGGACGTCGCCGAGCATCTGGTAGGTTACTGCGTAGAGCGCGGGCAGCTGCTTGATCTGTTCGCTTTCCGGAAAGCTCTGGGCGAACGAGTCCAGGTATTTCACCCGCTCCGGCGTGGTATCTTGCGCCGCAGCCTGGAACAGCGCATATTCCAGAAACACCAGATAGCTGTCTAGCTTCGCATGCTCCGCGTCAAACTCATCATCATCGTAGTCCTCCATAGGATCGGCCTTGTCCTTCTTGTGGAGGGGTACCGCAGCCACGCTCCACTTGTGGACGCGGGCGTAGTCCTTCGTTTCCAGCGCGGCGCGAACCAGGTTCATGATCGAATCCAGGTCTTCGTCGTCGGCGTCCGCCGCCATCTCGCCATACTCGACCGCCTTGTCGTACTGTTTCAGGTCCAGGTAGGCCGCCGAGTACATCTGGTAGGTGTAGGGCAGAGCCTCGCTGCCGGCGAACTTCTGGGCGAACTCCTCTAGCATCGCCAGACGCTTCTTGGTGTCAGGCTCTCCCTCGATCTCCATGAGCCTCTTATCCTCTGGAGAGTCGGTGACAATCTTGTACTTCTTCTCCCCCCAGGTGGGAATGGCCAGAAGCAGGACAACCACCAAAGCCCATTTCTTCATCGGAACCTCCCAGGCGCTGATCCGGCCAGGCCCTGATCTGGCCAGGCGCTGATCTGGCCTTTTTACCACAAAT
>JAKZXP010000007.1:0-11806 GCA_047514915.1 Terriglobia bacterium | reverse complement strand
TTGGCTCTCACCCATTCGGTGTACACCTCCGGAAGGCAATGTTGATGCTGGAACCCGCATCAATACTGACGTTGGAGTCATTCAGAAGGTTGCCGCCGATAGTTCATAAAGGAAATCCTGGCTGAAGGGATAAAATGCGTCTTGGTCAAACACAGCCCTCCGCAGGCCAGCCATAGACCCTGATTATACTTCTGGCCGAACCCTAATGGTCGCCACCCTGAAGCCGAACCAGATCAGTGAGCCGGTCAAGGTATCTTTCAGGCGGAATCCTACCGGCAGGCGAGACCCTACCGGACGAAATGGCCTGCTCGAGAAGGCGAACCGAGCAACGAACCCTCGCGCACAATGGCTTATCATAAGCATAGCTCGCAGCCATGCCTATGCTTCGACCGCACGGCGCAACGGCCACGCCCGCCGACACGGCGCTTGCGCTGAGCCAGCAGCAGAGGGAAAAACGCCGTGTCGCGTTCCGCTCCATCCTGGCGGCCACCGTCATCACGGCCCTGAAGGTGGTGGTGGGATTCCGCACCGGAAGCCTGGGTGTCTTGTCGGAAGCGGCCCATTCTGCTCTGGACCTGATGGCGGCCGTCATCACCTTCGTATCGGTGCGCGTTTCCGACAAGCCCGCCGATGCAGAACATCAATACGGCCACCAGAAAATCGAGAACTTTTCCGCCTTTCTGCAAACCGGGTTGTTGCTGCTCACCTGCGTCTGGATTGTGGTGGAGGCGGTTCGGCGGCTGCTCCACCAGAATGTGGAAATTGAGTCTTCCGGGTGGGCTTTCGTGGTGATGTTCCTTTCCATGGTGGTGGACTACAACCGCTCCCGGGCGTTGCAGCGCACGGCCCGCAAGTACGAGAGCCAAGCCCTGGAGGCCGACGCCTTGCATTTTTCGACCGACGTGTGGAGTTCCCTGGTGGTGATCTTCGGGCTGACGCTGGTCTGGGCGGGGCGCCGCTACGGCGTGCCTGGACTGACGGTGGCCGACCCGCTGGCGGCTATCGGCGTCAGCGGCATCGTTGCCTATATCGGCCTGCAACTGGGCAAGCGCACAATGGACGTCCTGCTGGACGCCGCCCCCCGGGGTGTGCGGGCCGAACTGGCGGCTCAGGTCCGCCAGGTGAAGGGAGTACTGGCTTGCGAACGGCTGCGGGTCCGCCGGGCCGGCAACCGCTACTTTGTTGACACCATCATTGCCGTGGAACGCTCGCTTCCGTTTGAGCAGGTCGAGGCCATTGCCGCCGCCGTCGAGGAGCGAATCCAGCAAACGCTGCCCCATTCCGACGTCATGATCCACACCGAGCCACGCCCGCCCCCCTGGGGCAGCCTGTTCGAAAAAGTGAAAGCGGTGGCTGCGCGGCACAACCTGTTCGTGCACGAGCTGGCCGCACATGACATCGCCGGCAATCGCCACCTGGAACTGCACCTGGAGGTGAACGATCGCCAAACCCTCCGCCAGGCCCACGAGCTGGTCAGCCGCGTTGAGACCGAGATCCTGCGCGAAGCCCCCGAGGTCACCACCATTAACACCCACATCGAGGACGAAGGAGCGCAGGTGGAGTTCGGGCGCTTGGTCGTGGGGGAGCACGGCAGTATCGAACAGCGGCTGCGGGAAATCGCCACCCAATTTCCGGAGATTCTCGATTGCCACGAAATCTTGGTCCGCTCGGTTCGCAACCGCCTCTATGTTTCCTGCCATTGCACCATGAACGGCAATCTGCCCATTGCCCGTGTGCACGAAGTCACCGCCGACCTGGAGACGCAATTCAAGCGCGCCTTGCCCGGCGTGTTTCGCCTCACGATTCACAGCGAACCAGACAGCGAACGGGGCCTGACGCCTTAACGAAAAAGTCGGGACTCCATGAAGATGCTCAGCACGGCGGTGAGACTTCTAACGGCTGCGGACCGGCCTGCCTTGCTGGGGGCCGCGGCGGTGGTGATTTACGCGGCAATGGCTGGCTTCCGCACCATCTCCAGCCACGATCTGTTCTGGCAGCTTCGCGACGCGCGGTATTTGGTGGAAACCGGCAACATTGCCAGCCGCGATCTCTTCTCCTACACCGCCACGGGACAGCCCTGGATGTACCCGCAGGGGGCGGGCTTGATTTTCTACGGCCTTTACTGCCTGGGCGGCTATGTTGCGGTTTCGTTGCTTGGCCTTGTCACCTGCGCGGCTACGACCACGGTACTGCTGGCTGTTCGCCCCGGAGTGCTGGCGGCTGCGTTGGTGGGTCTCGCTGTTCCCCAGATTGCCATGCGCACGGTCGCTTGGGCGGAAATGTTCACCATTCTTTTTTTTGCGCTTTTCCTCGTCCTGTTGTTCCGTGGAGTGGCAGAGAAATACCTGTGGCTGTTGCCCCTGCTCATGGCGGTCTGGGTCAATCTACACCCCGGCTTTCTCGCCGGCTTCGGATTAATAGCGTTGTTTTTGGTGGGGGCAAGATTGACTGGCGCCCCTGTGCGAAAGCTGGCATACATCGGGGTCCTGTGCCTTTTAGCCACTTCCCTCAACCCATTTGGTCCCGGAGTCTGGCAGATTCCTTGGCGACAGGCGCAGGGACATTGGCTGTATCAAAGGATGGTCATTCATTGGTGGCCTTCATCCTGGAGCTGGTGGCGGCTTGAGGAGCTGTTGGAATGGCGTGACCCGAGTGGGGCCTACTGGGTGCTTCTCTTCGTAGGTTTGGTGGCTGCTTGCTTGGGGCTATGGAGAAAAAGGTGGGATTTAGTGGTCTTGCTTGCGGGAGTCGCCGCGACCTCTCTTTATTCACAGCGCTTTCAGGTGTTGCTGGCGATGACGGTGGCCGCTTGCGTGCCCGGACTGGCCGCCGGCGCTCAGGTTCGCCGCGGCTTGCGGTGGGCTGCTGTTTTAGCGTTGGTCTTCCTTGTCACGGTACGCTTCTCCGACCTGGCCAGCAATCGCCATTACTTTAGCCGCGGAACCCAAGCCACCTTCGGCGCTGGGCTCTCATACGTGTTTCCGGAGCGGGCGGCAGAGTTTGTCCTGAGAGAGCAACTCCCGGGCCGCCTGCTGCACGATCTGCCTTCAGGAGATTACCTGAGCTGGAAGCTGGGCCATGGCTACCCCATCTTCATTGACGGACGTACCGTTCCTTTCGGCACCGAACTGGTGCGAGAACATGCAGGCGCCCTGCGGCTCCCGCCGGATTCGCCGGAATGGCAGGCGTTCGCCGATCGCTGGGGCATCCAGACGGTGTTCCTGGGTATAGGATGGAACCGCGAGCCGCTTCGCAGGTTTTGTGAGACTCCCAGTGTCCATCTGGTTTATCTGGATGCGGTTTCGGCTGTCTTCTTACGCGACGGACCTGCCACTCGGCCCTGGACCGAAAGGCTGGGGAAGAGTTGCAACCAGGTGATCCTTCCGGCTCCACCCCCTGGCGAACCGGCATATGTATTCCACCGACAGGCGGCCAGACTCTATTTTGAACTGGGTCGCCATACGGAAGCCTGGGCGGCGGTCGAGCAGGCACGAAGAGATTTCGCGGGTGATCCCGAGCTGTTTGTTCAGGCGGGAATGATTCTGGTGGCGTTAGGGAAACTAGACGAGGCCCGGCGTGAGCTGCTGGCTGGCACCGCCTTGCCGGGAAGCAGCCGCGTCTGGTTTACCCTTGGGCTCCTCGAACGGGAAGCAGAGCGGCACAAGGAAGCTATCCGGGCCCTGGAGCGAGCTACGCGGACGGGCGCTCTCCCCCACGAGGCCTACCGCTTGATCGCGGAAAGCCGGCTGGCGCTCGGGCAGCCGCGGCAGGCGCTCGTTTGGTTTGAGCGCGCTTTGCGGTCCCGCCACGCGGAGGCCGCTCGCTACATTCTAGGGGCGGCTTTCGTGGCGGCGGTCCACGTGGGAGAGGCCCGGGCGAAATTTGCGCTCAGAGACGCTACCGGAACGGAGGGTTCGCTGCGGGCTGCCGTGGAGGCTTTCCCGAGCAATGCACAGTTGCACCTGATGCTCGCGGAGTTTTATGCCGGGCAGGGACGAACTGCGCAGGCGCTGGCAGCACTGCAGCAAGCGCAGTCACTGGGCGCTTCCGGGCCTATATTAGAGGCCCTTCAGAATCGTTTGCGTGAGTGACGAGGCAGTTCTAGCAGTCCTACCAGCAAGGGGGCAGGCAGGGAAAGCTAGGCGTCAGGCAGCTTCCTTGAAACTGCACTCCTCGTTCGGGCAGACTTTCATCGTGCCCCGCGCTTTTGTGGTCTTTTCCAGCAGGTAGTTTGAACCGCACTGTGGGCAGCGCTCCGACAATGGACGGTTCCAGGTAACGAAGTCGCAATCGGGATAGCGGGAGCATCCGTAGAAGACCTTGCCGCGTTTGGAGCGCCGCTCGACGACTTCACCGCCGCAGCCGGTTTTCGGGCAAGCGACGCCTACCGTCTTCGGCTTCACGTACTTGCAGTTGGGATACTTGCTGCACGCCGTGAACTCGCCGTAGCGGCCGTGCCGCAGCACCATTTGTGAGCTGCAGCGCGGGCAATTCTCCTCCAGCAGCACGTCTGGCTTCTTCTCCGCCTGACCCAGCTGGCGAGTGGTTTTGCAATCGGGGTAGCCGGTGCAGGCCAGGAACTGGCCGAAGCGCCCGCGTTTGAGAATCATGGGACGCCCGCAGTTGCTGCAATAACCGTGCTGGTCGGTCTCCGCCTCGGGAATCTCGGCCGTCTCTGGGTCGGACAACTCCGGTGCCAGCTCGCGCGTCGAGGTGCACTCGGGGTAGCCGGTGCAGGCGATGAAGCGACCATGCCGACCCCAGCGGATGACCATCGGCTTGCCGCACAGTTCACAGATCAGGTCTGTGGGCTGTTCCAGGCGCTTCAAGTCCTTCATATCACGCTCGGCGCGCTCCAGATCCTTTTCGAACTTTCCGTAAAATTCGCGCAGCGCCTCCTGCCAGGCCAGCTTGCCCTCCTCGATCTCGTCCAGCGCCTCTTCCATCCGCGCGGTATAGTGCACATCAAAAATGTCGCCGAAGTGCTCCACCAGCAGGTCGCTCACTACCATGCCCACCTCGGTGGGGAAAAACTTGTTCTGCCGCTTCTCGACGTACTCCCGGTCCTGAATCGTGCTGAGGATAGCGGCGTAGGTGGAGGGCCGCCCGATGCCCTTCTCCTCCAGGTCCTTGACCAGGGTAGCTTCGTTGTAGCGCGGCGGCGGCTCGGTGAAGTGCTGCTCCGGGGTGATCTTCAGTGCCTTCAGCACCTCCCCTTGGCTGACCGGTGGCAACTTGTGTCTCAGCTCGTCGTCTTCTTCGTCCTTGACGTCTTTACCCTCCTGGTAGACCTTGAGGAAGCCGTCGAACTTGAGGACCGAGCCGGTGGCGCGGAAAAGGGAGTCGCCGGCGCGCACGTCAATCGCCGTATGGTCAAACACTGCGGGGTTCATCTGCGAGGCAACGAAGCGCTGCCAAATCAGGCGGTAGAGCTTCAGCTCATCTTCGCCCAGGAACTTGGCGATCAGATCTGGCGTGCGCAGCACCGAGGTGGGCCGAATGGCTTCGTGCGCGTCCTGCGCGCCCTTCTTGCTCTTGTACACCACCGGCTCGGCTGGCAGGTAGTCGGCACCGTACTCCGTCCGCGCGAACTCGCGCGCCTCAGCTAACGCGTCGGCCCCTACCCGGGTCGAGTCCGTCCGCATGTAGGTGATCAGCCCGACACTGCCCTCCGGACCCAGCTCCATGCCTTCGTAGAGACGCTGGGCCAGCATCATGGTGCGCTTGGCGCTGAAGCGCAACTTGCGTGACGCCTCCTGCTGCAGCTTGGAGGTGATGAAGGAGGGAACCGGGTGGCGACGCTTCTCGCGCCGGTTGACGGAGTGGACCACGAACGGCTCGGCGCGCAGCGACTCCTCCAACGCCTGCGACTGCTCCTGGTTGGAGATTTCCAAGTCGGCAAGTTGCAACCGGCCGTCTTCACCAACCCCGGTGATGCGCTTGGCCAGCCGGGCATCGAACACGGGAGGATTCTTGGCTTCGAGGTGCGCGCCGATCGTCCAGTATTCCCTCTTCTGGAACGCGCGGATTTCCCGCTCGCGCTCCACAACCAGCCGCAGGGCCACCGACTGCACCCGCCCAGCTGAAAGGCCGCGGCGCACCCTGTCCCAAAGCAGGGGGCTGATCTGGTAGCCCACCAGGCGGTCCAGAATCCGGCGGGCCTGCTGCGCCGCTACCAGGTGCTGGTCAATCTGAGTGGGGTTCCGGAAGGCCTGCTCGATGCCCTTTTTGGTAATCTCGTTGAACAGCACTCGGTAGACAGGCTTATTGTTGGCCAGCACCTCGGCCAGGTGTTCGCAGATCGCTTCCCCTTCGCGGTCCGGGTCGGCCGCCAGGTAAATCGCCGAAGCCTGCCGGGCCGCCTGTTTCAATTCCTGGACCACCTTTTGCTTGGTCGGGATCACCTCGTAGACCGGTTCGAAGTCCTTCTCCAAGTTGACGCCCAGGGTCCGCTTGGGCAAGTCCTTGATGTGGCCCAGCGAAGCTTTCACCAGAAATTTGGGACCCAGATACTTGTTGATGGTCCTGGCCTTGGCGGGCGACTCCACCACCACCAGCGCTCTGCCCGAGGCGCGAGTGGCAACGCGCGGTTCTTCAGCTTTCCTTTCGCCTGTGGCCTTAGCCGCCTGCGCTGTCTTGGCTGTCTTTGTGGCCTTGGTCGAGCGCGTCGTCTTGGCTTTCTTCGTGACCTTTTTCTTCGCCATCTGTTTCCTATAATAACTTAACAAAATTCTTTCCCGGCAACTGCCGAATGCGCCCTTTCAGCTCTAATTCAAGAAGCGCCGCTAAGATTTCCGGAGACGTAAAGCGGGGCAGGGCATCGAGCAGAGCGTCAATGTGTGCTGACTCGTCCACGCGGAGCACTTCGTAGAGCGCCTGCTCGATCTCCGACAGCGACTCAGTAAATAAAGACGCGGCAGGGGCCTCCCCGGATTCAGAAACCGGCGCGGCCAGCAGGCTCTGGCGGGCCTTAGCCGGCAGCTCCTCAATGACGTCCTTCCAGTCCTGCACCAACTTGGCGCCCTGCTTGATGAGGGTATTGGGTCCCCAACTGTACTTGTTGGTGATGTTGCCCGGCACGGCGAACACCTCGCGGTTCTGCTCCATGGCCAGCCGCGCAGTGATCAGCGAGCCGCTGTATTGCGCCGCCTCCACCACCATGACTCCCAGCGAAAGGCCACTGATGATGCGGTTGCGGATGGGGAAGTTCTGGGGCGCAGCAAACGTGCCCAGGGGGAATTCGCTGATCACCACTCCTTTTTGCTCGATTTCCGCCTTCAATTTCTTATTCTCTCTCGGATAGCAGACGTCCATGCCACAGCCTAGCACGGCAATCGTTTTGCCGTTGGCCGACAGCGCGCCCCGGTGGGCCGCGCTTTCAATGCCGCGGGCCATCCCGCTGGCGATCGCCAGGCCACGCCCCGCCAGGTCAGCGGCCAGCCTCTCGGCGACGGCGCTACCGTAGGGAGTCGGCTTGCGCGAACCCACAATAGCCAGACACAGATGGGACAGCAGTGTGACATCTCCCCGCGCATACAACAGCACCGGTGGCTCGAAAATCTCTTTGAGGATGGGCGGGTGTCGCGGGTCCAGGAAGGTAACCAATTCGTAACCCAGTTGCGCTACCTTCGCCGCTTCCTTCGCGGCCGCCTCAAAAGCTGCGCCGCTGCCCAGGTTCTGTGCCACCAGCGGCGGAATCCCCCGCGCCTGGAGTTCCGTCGGTGAGGTGCGGAAAATCTCCCTCGGATGACCGAACGCTTCCACCAGCCGCGCCGCCAGGCGCGTGCCCACGCCTGGCGCCAGCTTCAGTGCCAGCCAGTAGAGCGCCTCTTCGTCAGGTTGCACGACAGCTGCTGACTTTTCAGACACAGCCCTTCCCACCCGCTTCGTACGTGCAGCGCTTCGTTCGGTTTCCTGTCTTCTGCGGTTGGTAACTCTACCGTTCGCTGAAAGAGTTTGTCAACTTCACCTCTGTGCCGCCCGCCCACTGTCCGCAAACGTATTCATCTACTGTTTATCTGCGGCGCTCGATCACGGCGGCGAAGAAGCCGTCCAGGTTCTGGTCGGGGAAGGTTTCGAGATACTGGCCGCGGAGCAAATCTCGCCCCGTCTCGGTGAGGAACTCTGAAGTGCGCTCTGCAAACTGCTCTACCGGCACCAGGAAAAACCCTGAGCGGTCTGCCAGCACTTGCTCCACTACGGCCTGATTCTCTTCGCGCTCCAGCGAACAGGTGGAGTAGACCAGGCGGCCGCCCGGGGCCAGCCAGCTCAGTGCGTTGTCGAGCAACAAGCGTTGCTTGGCCGACAGCACGGCCAGGTCGTTTTCCGTGAGACGCCACTTGATCTCTGGATTGCGCCGAATGGTCCCGGTGCCCGAGCAGGGCGCATCCAGCAGAATTCTGTGGAAGGCCACACCGAAGGGCAACGGGCGTGTGGCATCCAATGCCACACACAACGGCGCATGCCCGCGGCCGGTGCCGGCAAGCTTCTTTACCAGGCGCAGGCGCGCAGGACGCAGGTCGCAGGCTACCAGTTCTGCCTGCGGAGCCAGTTCCGCTAGCGCCCCCGTTTTCATGCCTGGCGCGGCGCACAAGTCCAGCACACGTTCGCCGTCTTGCGGCGCCATCAGGTGCGGAATGATTTGTGAAGCTTCTTCCTGCACAGGAAAGCGACTCGCAACCCGCTTGACCTCCCCCGTGACGTCCCGGCAGTTGCGAACATATCGGCAGGGCTGGCCCACTTCGATGCTTCGGCCTGGGGGAACCCGGATGAACACTGGTGGCGGGTGGTTATTGGCGCGCGCGACGGCCCGCGCTCGCTGCGGCCCATAATTCCGCGCCCAGCGTTCCAGAAGCCAGCCCGGGTGGGAGAGCTCGATCTGCTGCTTTACGGGTTCCGGCATGCCGGCCGGAAACAGCGATTCCAGCGGTGCGCCGGTAACCTGCCGCAGCACCGCATTCACCAAACCAGCGGCCGAACCTTTGCGGACGCGTTTCACCAGCTCGACGCTTTGTTTCACTGCGGCCGACGCTGGTATCCGTTCGAGGAAGCGCAACTGGTAGATGCCCAGGCGCATCGCAACGCGCACCTCGGGGTCCCAGCGATCTGGCACTTTGCCCGAGAAATGGGCGGCCAGCCAATCGAGCTGGCCCTGCCAGCGCAGGCAGCCCATGACGAGTTCCTGCGCCAGCCCCCGGTCGGCAGCTGAGAGCTTTTCCGTCCGCCACGAGTTGAGCAGCTCGGCCGCGAAGCTTTGCTCGCACTCAACGCGAAGAAGAATCTGGAAAGCGACGTGGCGCGCTGGGGTCAGCATGAAATTGATTGATCGCTGATGGGTCCATTGACGAGTGAGGGATTAGCAATCGAGTCTCAAGCAGCCAGTCGTCACTGATTCAGTGGTCTCAGCCCAGGCGTTCGCCTGGGCTTATCCGCACCCCGTTCAAGAAATCGGCGGCCGGCAGACGCTGGCGTCCCTCCCGCTGCACCTCGTCAAGCTCCAGCCAAGTGCCCTGGCCACAGGCGGCCAGCAGGTGCTTACCTTCCACCCGCAGCGTGCCGGGCGGCAGCGAGGCGTGTGGAGGAGTTGTCACCTCTGGGCACGCTCGCCACAGGTGGAGCAAGCTGTCGCGGAAGGTGGTGAACGCTCCCGGCCAAGGCACCAGACCACGCACACGGTTGGCGATGTCGCGTGCCGGCTGGCTCCAATCAATCCGCCCGTCCTCCTTCTTTAGAATGGGCGCCGAGGTAGCCAGCGCGTGGTTCTGAGGAAGCGGCGTGAGAGTGTCGCGCTCGAGTCCCTCCAGCGTTTCCAACATCAGCGACGCGCCGATCTCCGACAGGCGGTGCCCCAGCGAAATCGCGTCCTCCTCGGGTTCGATGGGTGTCTCCCGCGCCAGCAGGATGTCGCCCGTGTCCAGCCCGGCATCCATGCGCATGGTGGTGACACCTGACACGGTCTCTCCGCGGATGATGGCCCACTGCACCGGAGCCGCGCCCCGGTACCGGGGCAGCAGCGAGGCATGCAGGTTGATGCAACCGCGCCGTGGCAAGTCCAGGATGTGCTGAGGAAGGATCTTGCCGTAGCCCACCACCACCACAGTTTCCGGCTCCAGCAATTTCAGCAGGTCGAACACTTCCGGAGTCCGGATCCGGGGCGGCTGGTGAACCGGTAAGGCCAGGGCCAGCGCGGCCCGCTTCACCGGGGGCGCCGTCAGCTGGCCGCCTCGCCCGGCCGGCTGGTCGGGCTGGGTGAAGACGGCGCGGATACCGTGCCCTGCCTCCTGCAGTGCCCGCAAGGTGGGGAGCGCGAATTCCGGGGTGCCCATGAAGACCAGGTTCATTGCCAGGTACAAGATGCCAGGTGCTATGTGTCAGGTGCCGGCCTGTCTGGTGCCAGCTTGTCAGGTGCCAGCTTGTCAGGTGCCAGGTGTCTTGGAAGCTTGAACCTTAAATTTGGAACCTGAAACCTGACTTCCTACCATTCGCCCGTGCGCATTAATTTGCGCACCTTGCGCTTGATCAGATCGCGGCGGAGGGAACCAAGGTGCGAAATGAAGAGGCGGCCGTTCAGGTGGTCGGTTTCATGGCACAAGGCACGGGCGAGCAGGTCTTCTCCGGTCAGCTCGAACCATTCCCCTTTCAGGTTTTGGGCCCTGACCACGGCCTTCTTAGGGCGGGTGAGCTCGGCGCGAAAGGTCGGCAGGCTTAGGCATCCCTCCTCCAGGCTGTGCTTGCCCTCCGTGCGCAGGATCGTCGGATTGCACAGCACCAGTTTGGCCTGCCGGTCTTCGCCGGAGGTGATGTCCACCACAGCGAGGCGAAGCCCCATGCCAATCTGCGGCGCGGCCAGCCCCACGCCGCGCGCCGCGTACATGGACTCAAACATGTCCTTGGCCAGCTTGGCCAGATCTGCGTTGAACTCGGTGACCGGACCCGCAGCACGTTCCAGCACGGGATCACCGTATTTCACGATCTTGTAAATCAACTGATCGCTCCGAACCGTAATTCAGAACTCCTTCAACTGCTCGAGGTAGCCCTGGTAGTTGCGCTGGATTTCCTGGAGCGAGTCACCTCCGAACTTCTCGAGGAAGCAGCGGGCCAGCACCAGCGCGACCATGGTCTCGCCGCCGACGCCCGCAGCCGGCACCACGCAGACATCCGAGCGCTCGTAGGCCGCTTGCACCGATTCTTTGGTCACCAGGTCCACCGATTCCAGGGGACGGCGCAAGGTGGAAATGGGCTTCAGGTAGCCGCGCACGACGATCTCTTCGCCGTTGCTGATGCCCCCCTCGATCCCGCCGGCGCGGTTGCTCCTGCGGGTGAAGCCCGGTCGCTGCGCGTCGTAGCCGATGGGGTCCTGCACGGTGGAGCCGAAGGACAACGCGTTTTCGACGCCGCTGCCGATCTCCACCGCCTTCACCGCCTGCAGCGACACGAGCGCCTGGGACAGCAGGCCGTCCAGCCGCTCGTCCCAGTTGGCGCAGGTCCCCAGCCCGGGCGGAACGCCGCAAGCGACGACCTCGAAGACACCGCCCACCGAATCGCCGGTGCGCAAGGCCTTATCCACTTCGGCCTTCATTGCGGCTTCAGTCTCTGGATCCGCGCAACGCAGCATCGGCTCCGGGCGAGTGGCCACCTGGCGAATCTGTTCGAAGGGGACCGACTTGTGCAACACAACACCACCCACAGCGATGACGTGGCTCCAGATCTCGATGTGAAAGCAACGGAGCAACACCCTGCCCAGAGCGCCGGCGCCGACCCGCGCTGCGCTTCCCCGCGCACTGGCGCGCCCCAGCACGAAGCGCGC
>JAKZXP010000006.1:0-2763 GCA_047514915.1 Terriglobia bacterium | reverse complement strand
GTGCCCTTGATCAGCGCCTGCATGCTGACGCTCAGGCGGGATTGCTTGCGATGGTCGATGCCCATAGAGTAGCCCGAAGTTAGGCTAGCACAGATCCGCTGCGCATTTCCATACACGCTTTGTTTTCAAGGAGTTGCAAAGTCAGCGCTGCGGCTTCTTCTTGCGGAGCCGGCGCCTCTCTTTCGGCGAGCCTACTTTGAGCCGCGGGAATCCGGCCGGGTTGCACGATGGACTCGAGTTCTTATGTTTCCCGAGGGTTGCCGGCCCATGATCCAGGTGATACAGGGCGGAGGGCTCCGGGAGGGTTGCCCAACAGCTCAGAAAGCGCGGCAGGCTCGTCCACCGGATGTTCGCAGGCGTAGTGCCGGCAGACGTAGGCGGTGGGCCGGCTATTGCGTGGAGTCATGGCAGCCAGAAAAGGGAGGGTAGGGCCCAGTTCAGCACGCGCCATCGCGTCCGCCAGCAGCAGCACCTTGTTCGGGAGAAACCGCTCGTGCACCACACGCAGCAAGGCCCGCGTGTGCGGATCATCGCGCTCGCCGGCAATGATGATCTGCGTTGGCTCATCCTGCTGAAAGGCGAAGGCGACCAGCATCTCAGGCATCGCCTGGGGTGCTTCGGTCAGTCGCACGGAAAAAGCCTGAAGAGTTAGCTCCGCCTTCTGGCGCCACTCCTTACGGTCCAACATCGCGGCCAGACGCAGCAGGTTCAGCGCTGCGATTGAGTTGCCCGAGGGCTCGGCTCCATCGTAGTCATCCTTCAAACGAAGCAGAACCGAAGGGTCGCGGCCTGAAGTCGCGAAGAAACCGCCGCCTTCGGCGTCCCAGAATAACTCTGTCATTCGCTCGGTCAGCCGGTTTGCCAACCGCAGCCACTCCAGTTCAAAGCAGGCTTCGTAGAGGTCCAACAGGGCCTGAATCAGGAACGCGTAGTCTTCCAGGTATCCTTGGAAAGCCACCTGGCCGTCGCGATAGCGCCGGTGCAAAGTCGCCTCCCGCTCGTTCCAAAGGGTGGAGGTCAGAAAGCGAGCTGCCCGGCGTGCCGCGTCCAGGTAACGTGAGGCGATGGGCTCGTGCCCCAGCACCTGGTAGGCCCGCGCCAGCGCGGAAATCATTAGACCATTCCAGGCGCAGAGAACCTTGTCGTCCAGGTGAGGGCGCGGGCGGCGGTCGCGACCCGCCCGCAGCTTCTGGCGGGCTCCCTCCAGCGCCTCCTCGACCTCCTCCGCCGTCCTTCCGGACGCCGCCATTTCTTCCAACGAGCGCATCACGTGCAGCACATTTTTGCCCGCCAGCTCGCCGTGCGGATCTTCGGCGTTTCCCTTGGGCTTGACTCCATAGCGGGAATTGAACAATTCGGCGTCCGGGCCCAGAAGTTGCTCGATTTCCGGCTGCGTCCAAACGTAGAAAGCGCCCTCGGCGCGTTCGGGGCGCCCGGCTTCCAGCAGGCTGTCGGCATCTTCGGCCGAGTAGAAAGCGCCCGAGGCGGGGTCAGTCAGGTCGCGCAGCACATATTCGATGGTCTCTCGCGCGATCCGGGCGAAGAATTCGTCGCGGCTGATCTGGTAGCCTTCCAGGTAGCTGACAGCCAGCTGCGCCTGGTCGTAGAGCATCTTCTCGAAGTGCGGTACGTGCCAAAAGCCGTCCACCGAATGGCGGTGAAAGCCGCCGCCCAGGTGGTCGTACATGCCACCGTTCGCCATGGCCGACAGAGTAGCCAGCACCATGCGCGCCGCCTCCTCATCGCCGGTGCGCGCAAAGTAGCGAAGCAGAAAATCATGGGTCACCGGGCGAGGGAACTTGGGTGCCGCCCCAAAGCCGCCGTGCCTGTGGTCGTAGGCCTGCTGGAAAATCTTGAAGGTGCGGTAGAGCACCGTGCTGTCCACGAGTTGCCGCCCAAAGACGGCCGCCGCCCCGCGCAGCTGCGCGATGGTGTTTTCACTGGAGCGCACCACCACATCGCGTTGTTGCTGCCAGACCTCGGCGATTTTCTCCAACACGCTGCGGAATCCGGGGCGTCCAAAGCGGTCCTCGGGCGGGAAATACGTGCCGCCGTAGAAGGGATTCAAGTCCGGCGTCAGCCAGACCGACATCGGCCAGCCCCCGCTGCCGGTGCTCGCCTGCACGTAGGTCATGTACACGCGGTCCACATCGGGGCGTTCCTCACGATCCACTTTGATGTTGACGAACCACCGGTTCATCAGCTCAGCTGTCTCCGCATCCTCGAACGACTCCCGCTCCATGACGTGGCACCAGTGGCAGGTGGAGTAGCCGACGGAGAGAAAGATGGGACGGTCCTGCTCGCGGGCCTGGCGGAATGCCTCTTCGCTCCATGAATACCAATGCACTGGGTTGTAGGCATGTTGGAGCAGGTAGGGGCTCTTTTCCTCGAGGAGTCGGTTCGGTTGACGGTTCTCGTGAATGGACAATAACGTTTCCTTTCTCCCGAGGAGGACTGGCCTGGAACCGATGTCTTTCTTCAGGCTACAGCAAGTCTGGAGGAAACCGCAATGCGGTTGCTCGAGGAAGGAAATCACAGAAAATCCCGCGGCTACCTTAATATGTGGCTGGCGAGCTCCCGTTTCGCGTGACGGGGGAACTTACGCGGATTGTTGATGCCGATTTTTGATGTTGGTTAGAGGGAATCTGGGGAAAATAAGTGAGCGGGCGCGGGCCGCACGTCTCGGCGGGTTCCAAGGACGCCGCGGGACGAGACGAGCATGAGGCCTGTGTCGGGCAAGTTGGCAATCAGCTAAGGTTACTC
>JAKZXP010000005.1:0-4865 GCA_047514915.1 Terriglobia bacterium | reverse complement strand
GTCCCCAAGCTATCGGGTTCCCACTAACCCAGCTCTCTGGAACGAAAGGATGTGCGTCGAATTCGACAGATAGGTCCCCGCTCGTCGGTTAGCGGTTACCCATGCTGCCACGCAGCCTGACTTGCCCGTATAACGCCCTTTCCGGAAATTAACCCACTACCCATGCGCCCGCGAGCGTAGCGAAACCAGGGGGTTTTCCGCTATACTGGAGGTTCGTTTATCAGGAGGCTGGGCAGATCATGTATGCGATCATTCAGACGGGGGGAAAGCAGTACCGGGTCGAGCCCGGAGACGTGCTTCAAGTAGAGAAACTTAAGGGCGAGCCGGGCGAGACACTTGAGCTGCCCGCTGTAGCGGTGGCGACCGACGGGGAGCCGATTCGCGCCGGCAAGAATTTGAGTGCGCGCGTGCAAGCTTCGATCCTGGGGACCGTCCGCGCCCCGAAGGTGCTGGTCTTCAAGTTCAAGCGGCGGAAGCACTTCAAGCGGCTGACCGGACACCGCCAGTCGCTGACCCGCATTCGCATCCAGGAGATCCTCGTCTAGCACTAAGCAGGGTCTAGCAGCAAGCAGGAGGAAACACAGTTATGGCACACAAGAAAGGGCTGGGCAGTTCTCGTAACGGACGGGATTCGCAGGCAAAGCGGCTGGGGGTCAAGAAGTTCGGTGGCCAACTGGTCTCCGGCGGTTCCATCCTGGTCCGGCAGCGCGGGACTCGCTTCAAGGCCGGAGAGAATGTGGGCTTGGGCAGGGATCACACCCTGTTCGCCAGGGTTTCCGGGCAAGTGGAGTTCGCGGGGCGAGGCCGGTTTGGCAAATTCGTCCACGTTCATCCCGTCTCGGAGCCGCCATCCTAGCTGGCGCCTGGCTTTAGGGTGCGGGAAAAGGAGTTCCCTATTCTGACGAAACGAAGCCAAGCAATTATTTTTTAATCAGGAACTTAAAATCTCTTTTTTGATCAGGAACTTGAAATCTTGTCCCTGCCCGCTGGGCTCGTTTTCCACCTGCATCGGAGGCGCTGTGCCGCCTCACCTTCCAGCTGAGTTGGGCCGAAAAACGCCTCCGGGACGGCCGGCTCAGCGACTGCTCCTCGGCCAGCATGTTCATTGACGAAGCGCGCATCTATGTGAAAGCCGGCGACGGGGGCAACGGGTGCGTTGCGTTCCGCCGCGAGAAGTACGTGCCGCGGGGCGGGCCCAGCGGAGGCGACGGTGGCGCAGGCGGCGACGTGCTAATGGAATCCAGCGAGCAGCTCAACACCTTACTGCATTTCCGCTTCAATCCGCAGTACAAGGCCCAGCGCGGAAGACATGGAGAGGGCAGCAAGCGCACCGGCCGGAGAGGCGAGGAGGTGCTGCTACGCGTGCCGGTCGGCACGGTAGTGTACGACGAGCGGCGGGGCGAGAAGCTGCAGGATTTCACGGCGCCGGGACAACGGGAAGTGCTGGCGCGAGCTGGGCGCGGCGGCCGTGGCAACGCCCGCTTTGCCACTTCCACCCATCAGGCGCCGCGGGAGCACGAGGACGGTTTTCCGGGCCAGGAGCGCTGGCTGCGCCTGGAGCTGAAGTTGTTGGCTGACGTGGGCCTGGTCGGCTTCCCCAACGCAGGCAAGTCCACGCTGATTTCCCGGATCTCAGCGGCGCGCCCCAAGATCGCCGAGTATCCCTTTACCACCCTGGAGCCGAATTTGGGGGTGGTCAGCGCCGGTGAGTACCGTAGCTACGTTGTGGCCGATATCCCGGGACTGATCGAGGGGGCGCACCAGGGGGCTGGGCTGGGCTCCCGGTTCCTGCGCCACATTGAACGCACCCGCTTGCTGGCCCACTTGATTGACTTGAGTGATGTCACCGAGCGCGACCCGCGCCAGGACTTTCGCGTGATTCGAGAGGAACTGGAGCAGTTCAACCCTCTGCTTGCCGCCAAACCGATGCTTGTCGTAGCATCGAAGTTGGATGCCATGACGGACCGCTCGCGGCTGGAGTCTCTGGAGGCCTTCTGCGCCGAGAGGAGCATAGAGCTGCACCCGATTTCTTCGGTCACAGGGGAAGGCGTGGAGGCGCTGAAGCTGGCGCTGGCTGACAAACTGGACCAGTTGCGGGCCCGGGCCCGCGAGGAGCAAGTGGCGAGCTGAGGATGCCCGCCGGCCGATGAACGTCGCTCTGTTCGGCGGAACGTTTGATCCCGTTCACTGTGGCCACCTTTCGGCCGCTCGGGCCGCTCGCGAGCGCTTCGGTCTGGACCGTATCTATTTTGTTCCCGCAGGATGTCCCCCGCACCGCTCCCACGATCGCATGAGCGCCTTCGAGCACCGCTACGCCATGGTGGCGCTGGCCTGTGCCGGAGAGCGCGGTCTTGTTCCCTCGTTAGCCGAGGCACCCTCCCGCCGTGGAGTCCAATATTCGGTCCACCTGGTGCGCCGGTTTCGCCGCCAGCTTGGTCCGGCCGACCGGCTCTTTTTCCTCATTGGCGTTGACGCCTTTCTGGAATTGCCGAGCTGGCACCAGTGGCGCGCCTTGCTCAATGGAGCGGATTTCCTGATTGTCAGCCGGCCCGGCTGTCCCCTGGAGCAGGTCGCAAAAGTCTTCCCCAAGGGCCTGCTCCGGGAGCGGCGCACCGCACGGGAGCCGGAGCCGGAACTGGTGGAGGAGTTTCGCCTGCGCCGGACTACGGCCCGGGTACTGTCCAATGTCTGGGAACCGATCTCGGCCACCGAGGTACGCCGACGGGCGCGCGACGGCGAGAGTCTGCTGGGGTTGGTGCCGCCGGCAGTCGCCGAATACATCCTGGAGCAGCGCGTCTATCAATAGAATCGGCAATAGAATCGGCAATGAATTCGGCAGCGAATTAGGCAATGAATCCGGCAATGAAGCCTGCAATGAAGTCTGAACTCCAAGCTGCGGTCACCGCAGCGCTGGACAAGAAAGCCGTGGACCCGGTCGCGCTGGAGTTGAGGGATGTTTGCTCCTTCACCGACTACTTTCTGATCTGCACTGGCGCCAATCCACGACAGGTGCAGGCCATCAGCGAAGAAATCGAGCTGTGCTTGAAGCGCGGCGGGCTGCGGCCCTACCACATCGAAGGCTACCCTCTGGCGGAGTGGATCCTGATGGACTATGTAGATTTCATGGTCCATGTTTTCTCTCCCAAGGCCCGCCTGTATTACGACCTGGAGCGGCTCTGGCGGATAGCTCCCCGCATTCGTTTGGAGGAAGCCGGCTGATGGTCAGTACGCTGATGGTCAGTACCGTGACCGGCTCATTTGGTTACTTCCGGAAGTCTCTGGTCTTTGGGCAGCGCTGAGGAGGCTGCGGTGGGAAGAGCAACGGGGTCAGCCGCTCACGGCACCAGCGCGCAGACGGACGCCGATGCCGTCCTACTAAAACTGTGGGTGGCCCAAGACCCGCAGTCCCGCAAGATCGCCGAGATCGCCCACAAGGTGGCCCTCACCCCCACCACCGTGCTGATCCGCGGCGAAAGCGGCACCGGCAAGGACCTGCTGGCCCAGATGATCCACTACCTGGGGCCAACTCACGATGAGCCGCTGTTGAAGATTGACTGCGCCAGCCTGCCGCCCGAGCTGGTCGAAAACGAGCTGTTCGGGCACGAGCGCGGTGCCTTCACGGGGGCCGAGGCGCAGAAGCGCGGGCGTCTGGAACTGGCCGGCGGCGGTACGATTGTGCTCGACGAGGTGGCGGCGTTGACCACGCCCATGCAGGCCAAGCTGCTGCGTGTGATCGAAGAGAAGCAGTTCGAGCGGCTGGGGGGAGCCGCCACCGTTCGCATTCGTGCCCGGTTGATCGCGCTGACCAACGCGGACCTGGAGCAGGCGGTCGGGCGGGGGGACTTTCGCGAAGACCTGTACTTTCGGCTGAACGTCTTCCCCATTGTCCTGCCACCGCTGCGCGACCGGCGCGGCGATATCCTGCCGCTGGCCGAGCACCTGCTGGCCGCTCTGGCCGAAGTGCACCGCAGACGCCCGGTTCGTCTTGCGCCCAAGGCCGCCGCGGCGCTCGAGCAATACGACTTCCCGGGCAACGTCCGCGAGCTGAAGAACCTGCTGGAGCGCGCCCTCATCTTCGTTTCTGGCCAAGAGATTGGTCTGGAGCAGCTGCCCGCGCACCTGTCCGAAGGCAAGTCGTCAGTCGAGGGCAAGCCGACGCTGGCGGAACTGGAGCGGCAGTACATCGCCGAGGTGCTGGACTACACCCGCGGCCGCAAGTCCCGCGCCGCCCAGATCCGGGGCATCAGCCGCAAGACGCTGCTCGAGAAGCGCAAGCGCTACGGCCTGGACTGAGCATTAAGTGACGAGCCGCGAGCTCCCGGTGGTTGCTTTGCTCCGCCGGGCTGTTGCTCTTGGTCCGCCAGCGGTTGGTTTGCCTCCGAATGCTGAGTCTTGACTGCCAAGTTCTGGCATGAAAATTCGCATTGCTTATGTGGGGCGGTCGCGTAACCGTGCGCTGAATGAAGCGGCGGCCGAGTATGCGCGACGCTTGGGGCATTTTTGCGATTTTGGGCAGCGGGAACTGCGCGAAGCCGACTTGGCCCGGGTGCGCCAAAAATTCCCGCGGGCCATGTTGGTTGCCTTGGATGCGGTGGGCCGGCAAATGGACTCAGCCGCTTTCACGCGCTGGCTGGAGCGGTTGCGCAACGGCGGCAAGCGCGAGTTGGTGTTCCTGGTGGGAGGTGCCGCCGGCCTCCCGCCGGCCCTGCGCGCCGAGTGCGAATTGCTGTCGCTTTCCCCCCTCACCCTTCCCCACGAGCTGGCCCGCGTGGTCCTGCTGGAGCAGATTTACCGCGCTTTTGCCTCGCTCCACAATCACCCCTATCCCCGATAATGGTCCTCCGCTAGAATGTTCTCTTGGATAT
>JAKZXP010000004.1:0-3613 GCA_047514915.1 Terriglobia bacterium | reverse complement strand
CCTGGCGGCGACCGGCAGACTCTGGAGCAGCTCCAGACGCTCGAGGAACGGATCGTCGATACCATCCGGCTGCTGACCCAGATGCGGCAGGCGCGCCAGGCGGCCGAAACCGCGACGGCCGAGGCGCGCGCCGAGCTGGCTGGGCGCGACGCGGAACTGGCCGCACTGCGCCGGCAACTGGCCGAAGCCCACAAGGAGCGCGAGGAGGTCCGGCGGCGAGTAGAAAAATTGCTGCGACAGATAGACTCCTTGACCAGGGAGCTAACTGACGGATAATAGCGCGACCCGCTTCCAGCCGCCCGCATTGGACGGGCTGAGCAGGGGAGCGGATCGCGCAGCAGAGAAGGCGAATCCGTGGCTGAAACTTCTGGAATTCGCGTTGTCATCTACGATCAGGTTTACCACATTCGTCCGAGCGGCGACTCTGACCCGGAACAGGTGGAACGGCTGGCCCGGTACGTGGACACCCGCATGCGGACGATCGTCGGAAAAACTCGGGACGTGGACTCGCTTCGGGTGGCTGTGCTCACTGCGCTGCATATCGCGGATGAGTATCACTCCCTGGAAAGCCAACATGAAGCGCTGCTGGAGGCGGTGAGCGAGAAAAGCGCCGAGTTCAGCCGCTTGCTGGACACCGAACTCCGCAAAACCGCCGTTTGAGACAGGTGTCCGTGTTCTGGCGCCGACGCCTTCGTTCCCGGCTGACACTTGGCATCTGAAACCTAAGGCCTGCCACCTTCCCATCATGCGAATCCTGTTCATCGGTGACATTTACGGTAGTCCCGGCCGCAAAGTAGTAGCTGATCACCTGGCCGACATCGTTTCCAACAAGAAAATTGACCTGGTCGTGGCCAACGGCGAGAATGCCGCCGCCGGCTTTGGCATCACGCCGCGGCTGGCCGAAGAGCTGTTTCAACTGGGCATTGAGGTAATGACCACCGGCAACCATGTCTGGGATAAGAAGGAAATCCTGGACTACCTGGCCCGGCAGCCGCGCCTGCTGCGGGGCGCCAACTACCCGGCGCAGGCGCCGGGACGCGGACTCTTTTGTGGCCAGACGCAGGCCGGTGTTCCTTATGCCGTGCTGCACCTGATCGGGCGCGTTTTCATGGAGCCGCTCGATTCCCCCTTCCGAACCGCCGAAGCGGAGCTGGCCCGGTTGCCGGCCGAGTGCCGCATTCGTATCGTGGACTTCCATGGCGAAGCCAGCTCCGAGAAGCAGGCGTTTGGCTGGTTCCTGGACGGGCGGGTCACCGCAGTCATCGGTACGCACACGCACGTCCCGACCGCCGACGAGCGCGTGCTGCCCGGCGGCACTGCCTACATTACCGACGTGGGGATGACCGGCCCCTACGAGTCGGTGATCGGCGTAGACCGAGAGATTGCGCTGCAAAAATTCCTCACCCACATGCCGGTCCGCTTTGAGCCGGCCCGGGGCGATGTGCGCCTTGCTACAGTGATCCTTGACGCCGATGAAGCCACCGGCAGCGCCCGTTCCATTGAACGCTACATGCTTTCGGTTTCCTGAATCGGCTTTGTGATGATGCTGGCACTCATTTCATCCGCAGATTCCGCAGATTTCCGCAGAGGCTCGAGCCTATTCGCCTGGCGTACTGACTTTCAACCCTTGCTGCGTTTCAGTGGTCTCGGAGAGCGCACAGGTTCGCCTAACTCATGTAGTTGTTTTGCCCTCGCATTGGCTACCACTTTGAGCCTGTCGTATTTTTTGAGTTTGGTATAGCTCGCCTTGTGCCCCGCTATTTTTTTGTCGCTTTTTTCTTAGCCATTCTTGAAGCGTCCTCCTTGACCTGGCCGACTATAGCGAGGATCGTCTCACTCCGGAGCTGGTTTCTTGCGGCGCAGGAACGCGGGCACATCCAGGTCGTCTTCGGCAAACTCTCCACCGAACTGGTGCACTAATTCCTCTCGGCGCGCGTCCTGGCCCTTGGGCACCGGGGGCGCGGGCATCGGGGGGGCCGTGCGAATCGTCGGCGGCGAAGGAGGCGGGGCCTCCTCGGGCGTTTGGGTGGCCTTCGCCGCGGTGGTGGCAACCGCTGCGGCGCTCCGCCCACCGACGGTTTCCGAGCGAAACCCGGTGGCGATCACGGTAATCTTGATCGTGTCTTTCATCTGATCATTCAGCACCGCGCCGAAGATGATGTTGGCGTCTTCGTGCGCCGCTTGGTGGATGATGGAGGAGGCTGCATGGACCTCGTGCAGCATCAGGTCGCTGGAGCCGGTGATGTTGATCAGGATGCCTTTGGCTCCCTGGATCGAGGCATCTTCCAGCAGCGGGCTGGAAATGGCGCGGTTGGCCGCCTCCACTGCCCGGTTCTCCCCCGAGGCCACCGCCGTTCCCATCAACGCATAGCCCATTCCCTGCATCACCGCCTTTACGTCGGCAAAATCGCGGTTGATGATGCCGGGAATGGTGATGATGTCGCTGATTCCCTGCACCGCCTGGCGCAGGATGTCGTCGGCGATGTGGAAAGCTTCAAAGAAACTGGTTCCGTGGTCCAGCAACAGTAGGCGTTCGTTGGGAATGGTGATGACGGTATCCACAGTTTCGGCCAGCGCGTTCAGTCCTTCCTCGGCCTGCTGCATGCGGCGCCTGCCTTCAAAGGGAAAGGGCTTTGTGATGACGGCGACCACCAGCGCGCCCAGTTCGCCGGCCAGCGAAGCGACAATGGGCGCAGCGCCGGTACCCGTGCCGCCGCCCAAGCCGGTGGTCACGAAGATCATGTCGGAGCCTTCCAGCGCTTCGATCAGTTTGTCGGTATCCTCGAGCGCGGCCCGGCGGCCAAGGTCCGGGTTGGCGCCGGCTCCCAGTCCTTTGGTGAGCTTGGAGCCAATCTGCAACTTCACCGGGGCCTGCGACTGGCGCAGAGCCTGGGCGTCGGTGTTGGTCACCAAAAATTCCACACCTTCCATGCCCACCGAGATCATGCGGTTGATGGCGTTGCCGCCTCCCCCGCCGACCCCGATCACCTTGATTCTTGCGCCGCCACGCGGCTCGTCGCCAAAACTGAATTTGATGGTTTCATCCATAAAGCCACTCCAATGCGCTTTTCTATTCTTTGCCCGCGAAAAAGGTCCGAATCCGAGGTCCCAGGCCCGTCCGCTGGGATTCTTGGCGCTGGCGCAGGCGTTGGGCGAAGAACAACAAGCCGACTAGTGCGGCGTAGGCCGGGTGCTCCAGTGTTTCTGGTCCGCCATCCAGTTTAGCCGGCAGGCCGATGCGGGCGGGAACGTCCAGAACCTCCTCGGCGACGTCGCACATCCCCGCCAGTCGGGCGCCGCCGCCAGTCAAGACCACCCCCGCACCCACCTGGCGCTCCAGACCCACGCGGCGCAACTCGTCACGTACCAGGGTGAGCACTTCCTGGGCGCGCGGCTCCAGAATATCGGCCAGAGCGCGCTGGGGCATCAGCCGAGACGGCCGGTCACCCACGCTGGGCACCTCAATGGAAGTGTTTTCTCCGGCCAGCAGGTGAGTCGCCACACCAAAGCTGCGTTTGATCTTCTCCGCATCGGGGATGGGGGTACGAAGGCCGACTGCGATGTCATTGGTGAAATGATCACCTCCGATCATAATGGTGACACAGTGCTGGAG
>JAKZXP010000003.1:0-4203 GCA_047514915.1 Terriglobia bacterium | reverse complement strand
TCTGTGATCAGTGTCACCTGCTTCATCGAGGCAGGCCGCGAGCGCATGCCAGGGCGCTGGTATCGGCCTGCGATGATTTAACCACAAAGGAGTGAATTCGTGGTGCCGCGCCTCTGAACGGACAGTTGGGGGGCGAGTGGAATTCGTTGTCACGGCTCGTGTTCAGCCAAATGCCCCCCGTACACTGTGAGGCACATCGGTGGTCAAAGACTCGTGGTTGCCCGTGCCAGTGTGCATCTTTCTTGTATTGAGTAGGATAGCAGCAGTTCAAGAGGTTTCCCGCAAGCTGGGCGCGGCTGGGAAACGCAAATTCTTGCTCACAAAAAGTGCGTTTTTTCTTGACATGAAAAGCTTTCGCGCCAAGACTAGCAAGTAAGTTTCTTGTATGGATCCCCCAGTTGACTCCCCTCGGTGTATAGGTGGAGGTCTTAGCACACCGGCCGCGATGGTGGGTGATTAGTTCTTTTCGGCCGAACTAAGAATTTGCGAAGTGTAATCCTCCCCCCTGTCGGACACGTACGTTTTGCGCGGGTCTGGCTGAGCCAGAATGCCACGTGACCTGAAGCAACCACGTGCACGGTGAAACTGCCATGACTACCACAGCACAAGTGAGCTCCTTGCAACTGTATGCTCCATTGGAATCGCACGCCATGGAGGCGGTCAAGATCGCCATTTGCGAACAGACCCAGGACTACTGCTTGCAAAAATACGGACGGCGGCTCAGGGCTATCGTGCTGACCGGTAGCCTGGCGCGCGAGGAGGCCACGGTGGTCAGGGAGGCCCAGCGTTGCCACCTGCTCGGGGACGCCGATTTTCTCTTGTTGTTTTGATGGACGCTCCCCTCTTCCCCCCACGCCCGATGTGGAGCGACTTCGACAGCAAATAGAAGCTGCTCTCCTCGCTTGCGACTTGGTCTGTCACACCACGTTGGGCGTCGTGCGCACCAGTTACCTGCGCAAGCTGGCGCCGACCGTCTTTGCCTACGAACTGCAGGCCTGTGGCCAAGTGGTATGGGGCGAGCCGGAGGTGCTCTCGCTGATTCCCACGCTTTCGCCATTAGACATTGCCCTGGAAGACGCCTGGCGCCTGCTTACCAACCGAATGATTGAGCATCTGGAGACCGTCGAGGAGCGTCCAGGTGCCTCAGCAACCCTGTCTCACACGGCGTACTACCGGACCGCGAAGCTCTACCTGGACATGGCCACCTCGTTTCTGCTGTTTGCCGGGGCCTATGCGCCAACCTACCGGGAACGGGCCAAGCACCTGGCCGGGCTGGTGGAAAACCTGCCTGCCGAGCAAACCCCCTTCCCTCTGGCACGTTTCTCAGAAACAGTCACTGCCTGCACCCGCTGGAAGTTATGCCCAACCGAGAGCGATCCCCGGCCGGGGTGGGAGTTCTGGGACGAGGCAGTCGCTTACGCGCGCAGGTTGTGGCGATGGGAACTGGAGCGTCTGACGGGCGTACCTGCGAATGCTTCCGAACAGGAATTGCGGCAGCAGTGGATGCGGTGCCAGCCGGTCCATCGCCGCCTGCACGGATGGCTGTATGTGCTTCGCAAGCACGGATGGCACCGCAGTTGGCGCCACTGGCCGGAATGGACACGGTTGGGCTGGCATGCCTCGCCCCGCGACTGGATTTATGCTGCTGCCGGCGAACTGTTCTGCCGGATCCCGGATTCGCTCAGCCGCGCCAGTGGGCAGCCGGGGCAGGAGCCAGACTGGGCACAAGTGCGAGGTTGGCTGCCGGTGCGGAGGGCCGAGTCGAACGGCCATCTGCCCCCGTGGGGTCGTCTGGCTTCGGAAATCATGTGGAACTACCAGCAGTTCCTGGGAGGAACACGGGCATGAGACCTCCCAGCCAGCTTGCCGGTGCCGGCGCACCGCTAAACCCGGTGCCGGCGCACCGCTAAACAGGGAGGCGCGGGCAAGAAACAGAGGTAGAGATTCGGAACTGCCCTGCTGGCGATGGGCGACTTTTTACGACGGCTCTTGAAGCCATAGGGAACCGATCCCTGGCTGTCTCGGCCCGGGGCAGACTGCAGCCGCCGGACGGCGGCACTTACAACTTCGTAGCAACACCGACCGCCACAGCCAATTGTTTTTCCAATTTCTGTGGGCTGCCCTGTTTACTTTAGTTAATAGGGTGTGTCAGGCGCGCGGAAGATCTGGCGTGCAGCGTATTCGGAGTGTCGGTGTGTTCTTCTGCCAGCCGTCCCTGTTAAGCTGGGCTCGTGACCTAGCATGGACGAGCGCCTCGTGGATGCGCCTTACGGAAGTGACTAACGTAGAGTCCCCTCCCAGACGGCTCCCTCCTGTGACCAAGCCCCAAACCTCAACCCCGCCGCGAGACGGGAGCGGCTCGCGAAGCACTGGGCCGCCGCTGTTTCCACCTGACGAGGGAGCGTCTACCAAGTACATCTCTGCATCTGCAATTTGCTTGCCTTCAATCCAGAGTTCCGGATTCGGTTCTATGTAGGCAATGACACCAGTTCTGGCGAATGGCTCTACCGCCGCCTTGGTGATACCGGCCTTGGTGATATCGGACACCGGGAAGCCGAAGAAGATGGCTCGTTGCATGACAGACGGCGGCTTGGTGAGCTGGTTCAATTGCTTGCCCGTGCTCTTGTTAGTGCCACAGCCATCGGGATTCTCCTCTTTGGCACAATGCAAGAACACCTTGATGAAGTCCCTCGCCGGGACCTGCATCACTGCCACGTCAATAGGGAGACTGCCTTCAGGATTAGGCCCCGGGTGAAAAACCCAAAGTTCGCGGGGTAGAAGTACGACTGCCGTGTCACCTCCACTTGCATCTGTAGCGACTCGAGCAAAGAGGTCCGCACGGTTCTCCACAACGTGTCGTGCCGTGACCAGAAAGAAGCGGTTCGATCCCTGGTTGGCGCTACCCGGTGTTCGATCCCGGACGAAGAACCCGGTCCCTACGGTGACGTTTCGCTCGATTGACCAATCTCGCCCCCAAGCAGCCGAACCACAGCACGACCAAGCTGTTGATAGAGGGGTTCCTTGGTGGCCTCCTGAGCATGCGTCGTCGGGATCTTTGCCCCCAAAGCGAGCAAGATGACAAACACCCCGGCTGCCCCGTGGTACCGAAGAAAAGAAGTCATACTGCTCTCCTCTCGTCCAAAAGCATACGCCCGCCGCCCTAGCGGCTCAAGCTTAGCTAATCCACCCTGGCTTCCGTCAGGGTCATTGCCGCGGAGGGGAGTCGTAAAGCACGGCTTGCTCACCCTTTTCGGCAACGGCCTTGTCGAAGAACTTGACGATCCGATCGCGCCGCGCCAGCAATGCCTTAATCTGCGCCTTCCTGAGATAGGGACGAAGTTCCCTGGCCAGCATTTCGTAGTTTAACTTGCGCATCGCGGTCAGCAGCCGCCGATCGCATTTGACCAAGTCTCCTGGGGTTTTCAGTGTCTTATGATTGCGGAAGGCACGAGTGTGATCGATCATCCAAATCTGCCAGTCGTTCGTGATGATCACGTTGCCGAGATTCCGATCGGTGTTGTAAATCAACTGGTCAAACACACGGCAGCAAAACATCTGCTTGTTCCAGTTAAATAGCTTCACGTGTGGCACTGGGATTTTCTTCTTATGCCGCTTCTTCCCGGTCATCAGCATGTCATCGACCCACCAGGTGACTGCCGCGGTGGCCCCGGTGACCTTCCGCTCCACCGACACCGGCACCATCCCCAAGCCCAAGAGCTTATCCAAACGGTAAGCGGCGATGTTGTACTTGTAACTGTCAGTAAAGTTAATTTCTGTGCCCGACGGGGTTTGGTAGCTGGCCTTGCGGATCTCTACCGTCTGGATTTGGGCGTCGTGCGTCGTTCGCCCATCAGTTAGGGTGGCCCTTAAAGGCAACGTGACACCGCTGGAGATCTCGCTCTTCCTAATGATACGCGATGATACGCGCCGTCCGCAAGAATTCCTCCTGTTGCTCCCGGGTAAGCCTATTCGGGGTGGATGGCGTCTGGGCGAAGCCGGACGCAGCAAGGCTCAACACAAAACTCAAGGCCAAGCAATTTCTAAACAAGCTGTTCATGATGTTTCTCTCCATTCGTTCCACTTGCTGTCCTTACTTGGTAAAGCGGGAAAGGAGAGGAAAAACTGGCAGCCTAGGGGAAATTTCTTTGGTCAGCGGCCGCTACTAGGACACGGCTACGGTTCGGCACGGGGTGTATTATAATG
>JAKZXP010000002.1:0-2620 GCA_047514915.1 Terriglobia bacterium | reverse complement strand
GAATACTTGCCAATCACCAGCACAACCAGGAAGCAGGCGGCAGCCCCAATTACGGCCGCCCCCACCTTCCTGCCGGCAGCAGATTGCAGGAAGGGAAATTCATACTTCGCCACCGGGCTTGCGGGCGCCGATCCGGCCCGGTCTGCGAACCCCAACTGAAGAGCAATCCTCTCTAAACCATCTGGAGACGCGGAGACCAAGTAAGCTCCTGCCACGCATAACAGCAGGGTGATGGCAGCGAACAACAGTGCCATGCCCCGCAACCCGAACCGCCAGCATCTCATGCCGATTCCGCCGGACGCCGGAGCAGGCTGGGGTTTAGCTTTTCGATCATGCGTACCGTAGCCAGTGTGAGGGCACCTTCGGCCAGTCCGCCAAAGGCGTACACACCCACCAGAGAGGCAAACAGCAGCGACGCGGGGGCGACCTCCGACCAGGCCAGTTGCAGCGCGACCGCCGCAGCGCCGCCAACCACCGCCAGCCACCCCCCGAGAAAGATGGCGGCCGACCGGAACCTGCCTCCGGCTTGCAGCGAAAGCCGGTACGGCAGATAGCCGAGAAACACACCCAGCACGCCTAGATTCCAGAAATTGGCGCCCAACGCCGTCAGGCCGCCGTCTTGAAACAATAGCGCCTGCACCAGCAGGATCGCGGCCATCACCAGAGCCGCAGTATAGGGGCCAAACAGGATGGCCAGCAGGGCTGCGCCGGTCAGGTGCCCGGAGGTTCCCGGGGCCACCGGGAACTGGATCATCTGGGCAGCAAAGATGAACGCGCCCATGGTTCCCAACAGCGGCACCTGCGACTCTTCGGTCTGTGCGCGGCTCCGCCGAGCGCAGTAGGCCACCACGGGCACCGCCGCCAGATCCAGCGGTACCCAGATGCCCGTGGAGAGAAAGCCGTCGGGAATGTGCATCGGCGAGAAATGTAGCACGATTTGTGAATTCGTGCCACTAGTGCTAATATCCCCCGCTGACGGAGGTAAGCCATTCCCAAGACCCGATTAAGCCGGATCGGCGTGGCCATTGACCGGGAGCTGCTGCGGCGCTTTGACCGTCATATCACCGGGCGGGGCTACACCAATCGCTCCGAGGCGTTCCGCGACCTGATTCGGGGCGAAATGGTCGAGACCGCTTGGGAATCCAGCCGGCGGGAGGTCGTCGGCACCGTCACACTCGTTTACGACCACCACGTGCACCGGCTGAATGAGAAACTGGTGGATATCCAGCACGACTTCCACAAGCGCATTCTCTCCACGCTGCACGTCCATCTGGACCCGGACCACTGCCTGGAAGTCCTGGTGGTGCGGGGAAAGGCGACCGAGGTGAAGCGGGTGGCCGACGCGCTGATCAGCCTCAAGGGAGTCAAACACGGAAGGTTGACCACCAGTACCACCGGGGCCGACCTGCCCTGAGGCGACCGGTCGCCGTCATCGCTTTTGTCGCCGGGGTTGTGCCGGGCAGGCGCCGCGAAAGACTTCCGGGCAGACCCGGGCAGACATGGAAGCGCTGCTCCAAGGCCTGATCATTGTCGGCATCCTGGGGTTCAGCGCCCTTCTCACCCATTGGTTCACTCGCTGGATGTACCTCACCTGCGCCGCCTGCGGCACGTTGAACGCCCGCCGCCGCACGCACTGCCGCCGCTGCGGCCAGCCCCTGGGTGCTCTGCAGTAACAAGCGCCCTGGTTGATATCAAGAGGTTGCTGTCAAGAAGTTGCTGTCAAGAAAGGCTTGCGCTAAACTATCTACGGAAGGCTGCGGAAAGGTTGAACAGATTCCACTGCTATGCAGACGCTATCACGGTTGCCCCGGCGATTTGGATGCCGGCAGCAACCGTAGGCGGCGGTCCTGAATCCAAGACCGTTTCCCGCTTGGTCCCTGTTGACTGTCTGTGAACCTGCCCGCCGGATGCGGGGTTTCCTTTCCGCCCGGTTTCGGTTTAATCTGTAAGATGATGGTGCCAGCCGCGCCGCTGCGCTCTCCGCGCCCGATACTCTTTGCTCTTCTGCTAGTGGTGCTGTTGCTGCTGCCCGGCTGCCTTGTGCGCAAGCTGAGGGTGGAACGGCCTGGCATTGATTCGTCGGCGAAGCTGCAGACGGCTTCGCTCCAACAGCTTGTCGAGCAGCTACGCGTCCAAGAGGAGCAAACCCACACCATCAACGCCACTGTGGACCTGGAGCCTTCCATTGGCTCGGTGCTCAAGGGGGAAATCTCGGAATTGCAGGAAGTGCGCGGCTTCGTGCTGATCCGCAAGCCGCAGATGATTCGGATGATCGGTCTGTACCCGGTGGTACGCAACCGGGCCTTCGACATGGTCTCGGACGGCGACGAGTTCAAGCTGTACGTGCCGGCCAAGGACAAGTTCATCGTCGGCAAAAACCGCATGGACAAGCCCTCAGCCCGCCCGCTGGAGAACTTGCGGCCCCAGCACATCTTCGAGGCGCTGGTGGTGCGGGCTCCCCGTGACGAGGAGCAGGTGGTGCTGGAGAATGACACCGATGAGCTGCATGCCAACTACATCCTGCATTTTTTGACGGAACAAAATGGGCGACTGCTGCTCACCCGCAACATCTGGTTCGACCGTGTTGATCTGCGCTTGGTCCGGCAGCAGATCTTCGACA
>JAKZXP010000001.1:0-2530 GCA_047514915.1 Terriglobia bacterium | reverse complement strand
CTCCTGCACTGCCTAGGTCTGGATCACAAGCGATTGACGTTCCGGCACATGGGGCGGGATTTTCGGCTCACCGATGTCGCCGGCGAAGTGGTCCACAAGCTGTTGGCATAGCAGACCGCACCTCTGCTTCCGCAGTTCATTCCCATGTTCAAGCTGGTCTTTTGCATCTTCCCGATGCAGCGTATCGCCACGGTACTTTTTCTGCTCCCGCTCATTTCCCCAGTTGCGCCGCTCAGCGCGAAAACCGCTGTGAGCGTCGCGAAACTAAGGGATGCCACCGCACGCCAGCAGGAACGTTTCCGAACGGCGTTCCAGGTCATGGAGAAAGCCGTCGCTACCAGGGCGTTTCCCGGCGCCGTACTTGCAGTAGCCTACCAAGGCGAGCTGGTGGCGTTGAAAGCTTTCGGGAAATTCGACTACTCGCGGGAATCCCTTGCGGTTGCCACCGATACCATCTATGACCTGGCCTCGGTTTCAAAAGTGGTAGGGACCACGAGCGCCGCCGCCCTGCTTTACCAGCAAGGCAAGCTCCCGTTGGATGCTCCGCTGGTGCGCTACTTGCCGGAGTTCGGTGGCGTTGCCGGCCATGACCGGATCACGGTGCGGCAATTGCTGACCCACACCTCCGGGCTGCCCGCCTACGAGAGGCTGTTTCGCAAAGCCCGTGACAAGCAAGCCCTGTTGAAACGGATTTACGCCATGCCACTGGCCGCCCGGCCCGGCGAGAAGTTTGTCTACAGCGATTTCGGCATGATCCTGCTGGGGGAAATCATCGAACGGGTCGCCGGCCAGCCCCTGGATCAATTCGTGCGGAGGCGAGTGTTTGAACCGTTAGGTATGAAGGACACCCTTTACCAACCCCCCAAGTGCCTGCGGGTGCGCATCGCCCCGACCGAGCAGGACGACGGGTTCCGGAAGCGGCTGATCCGGGGCGAAGTGCACGACGAGCACGCCTGGGTGATGGACGGAGTGGCCGGCCACGCCGGGTTGTTCTCCACAGCGCGCGACCTGGCGGTCTTCGCCCAGATGATGCTGAACGGCGGCGCCTACGACGGTCGCCGTATCCTGCAGCGCCGCACGGTCGAGGAGTTCACCGCCCGCCCGGCCGGCCGCGCCGGCAGCACGCGGGCGCTGGGTTGGGACACGCCTTCGCTCAAAGGTTCCTCGGCCGGCGCGCACTTCTCCTCGCGCTCGTTCGGCCATACGGGCTTCACCGGTACGTCGCTCTGGGTGGACCCGGAAAAGCAGTTGTTCGTGATATTGCTGAGCAACCGTGTCCACCCTACGCGCGAAAACACGCAGATCCGCAAGGTGCGTCCGGCGGTGCACAACGCTGTGGTAAAGGCATTGCGGTGATTCTGACCTGGGTGGACTGGACCGTCATCGGCGCCTACTTCTTATTCACTCTCCTCATCGGGCTCTACTACCGCAAGCGGGCCGGCTCCAGCACCGGCGAGTTTTTCCTCTCCGGCCGGAACGTGCCCTGGTGGCTGGCGGGCACAGCCATGGTGGCGACCACCTTCGCCGCCGACACGCCGCTGGCCGTCACCGGCATGACGGTGCGCAACGGCATCGCCGGCAACTGGCTGTGGTGGTGCTACCTGCTGAGCGGGATGATGACCGTGTTCTTCTTTGCCCGGCTCTGGCGGCGCGCCGAGGTGGTCACCGACATTGAGCTGGTGGAGCTTCGCTACAGTGGCCGGCCGGCGGCCCTGCTGCGCGGCTTTCGCGCCATCTACCTGGGCGTGCTGATGAACGCGATCATCATGGGCTGGGTGAACCTGGCGATGGTCAAGATCCTGACGCTCACCCTGGGCCTCGAGAAGTGGCACGCCGTCCTGTTCTGCCTGCTGTTCACCGGCGTGTACACCACCATCGCGGGACTGTGGGGGGTGCTGGTGACCGACTTCTTCCAGTTCGCCCTGATGATGGGCATGACCATCACCCTGGCGTTCTACGCAGTGGACGCGGTGGGCGGCATGGCGGCGATGAAGATGAAGCTGGCGGCGCTGGATGCGGCCCGGGCAGCGGCCGGCGGCGGTCAGGGGTCCATCCTCTCGTTCCTTCCGGAGCTGGATTCCGTCTGGATGCCCGTGCTCGCCTTCTTCGTTTACGTGGGAGTGAACTGGTGGGCGAGCTGGTATCCCGGCGCCGAGCCGGGCGGCGGCGGCTACGTGGCCCAGCGCATCTTCTGCGCCAAAGATGAGCGACATTCCCTTCTGGCTACGCTCTGGTTCAATATCGCCCACTACGCCCTGCGTCCCTGGCCCTGGATTGTGGTGGCGCTGGCCGCGGCCATCCTTTATCCCAATCTGGAGGACCCGGAAACCGGCTATGTCCTCGTGCTAATAGATTACCTGCCGGCCAGCCTGCGCGGCGCCATGCTGGCCGCCTTCCTGGCCGCCTACATGTCCACCATCGCCACGCACCTGAACTGGGGCTCCTCCTATCTGGTCAATGACCTGTACCGGAGATTTCTGGCTGCCGGGCGCAGCGAAGGCCATTACGTGCTGGCTTCGCGCCTCTTCAC